>JACQAR010000067.1 GCA_016194825.1 Chlamydiia bacterium | reverse complement strand
CCCCACTCTCGCATCAGCTTTGTGGGAGCGTTCAGGATTTCTTTCGGTGGGTTGAGATGGCCCGTTTTAGCGGCCTCTTCACGCGCCTCGCCATAAGCAGTATAGAGCGCATTGCTCTTGGGGGCCAAGGCCAAGTAGATGACTACTTGAGCAATGGCCAACTCCCCTTCTGGACTTCCGAGCATGTGGTAGGTGCTATAGCCATTCAAGGCGATGGTCAATGCCTGTGGATCACTCAGACCCACATCTTCCGACGCCACCCGGATGAGTCTGCGTGCAATGAAAAGAGGATCCTCTCCCCCTTCGAGCATACGGCACAGCCAGTAGAGCGAGGCATCGGGATCTGAGCCTCGGATTGACTTATGCAAAGCCGAGATCAGATTGTAATGCCCCTCTTGGTCCCGATCGTAGAGTGCAGAGCGCTTCTGCAACAATTTTGCCAGTGCCTCACTGGTCCATTCCGTAGGCGGTGAAGTTTCTAGGTTTTCCAGTAGATTCATCAGATGCCGTCCATCGCCTTGCGACAGATCGACCAAGAATTTTTTCGTCTCATCCGTCAGAGGCAAAGGCTTTACTTCTCGTTGGTACTGGTCGATGATTTGCAAAAGGGCGTCCGAGTGCAGCGGATGTAACGTCAAGACCCTCAGGCGCGACAAAAGAGCGTTATTGAGCACAAACGAAGGGTTTTCGGTGGTAGCGCCAATCAAGATCAGGCTGCCATCTTCTAGAAAAGGGAGGAAGATGTCTTGCTGTGCTCGGTTGAATCGATGGATTTCGTCGACAAAGAGAATCGTCTGTCGATGAAAAAGCGGGGTCTCTTGTCCCTCTTTGAGGATTTTCTTGAGCTCAGAAGTAGAGTTGAAGACAGCGCTCAGCTGGACAAAGGGCAAGTGAAATGCTTTTGCATACAATCGGGCAATGGTGGTCTTGCCGCAGCCAGGTGGGCCGAAAAGCAAGATCGACAAAGGGCGCTCTGCCTGCATGATGCGGGTGAGGTAGCCATTTACCCCGACAAGATGGTCTTGTCCCACAATCTGCGAGAACTGTTTCGGCCTGAGACGCTCGGAAAGAGGAATGGAGATCATAGACTAAGAGACCTTCTCTAAGGAACGACCCGACTACGTTTTTTCTTAGGCGTTTTGGCTTTCTTAGCTGCGATCTCTGCGTCTCTGCCACGCGCGCTAGCGCGCTCTGCGCTGATGAATCTTAGCGGCCTGTGTAACATGCGACTTGAAATTTCATCAGCGCAGAGCCCGCGAAACGCGGGTAGCAGAGGGGCAGAGACCGCAGAGAAAGTAGAATCCGAAGACTAGCCCAATCCACTATCCTAACTAGAATTGCACTGTCCTTAATTCTAAGCAACATTTTTATCTCATCTGTAAAATCGGAAGAGGTAGGATTCGAACCCACGAACCCATTGCTGGGCTTCCTGTTTTCAAGACAGGCGCAATCGGCCACTCTGCCACTCTTCCTTAGAGGGTGTTGCTAGCATCACCCTCTCATGGAAACTGTTCTAAGAACCTCTGATCATTCTCGGTAAAATACCGAATATCGGGAATATCATAATGGAGAATGGTTAATCGTTCAATCCCCATCCCCCACGCAAAACCAGAATAGATTTCAGGATCGATCCCTCCATTGCGCAAGACATTGGGATGAATCATGCCAGTGCCGAGAATTTCTAACCAACCTGTATGTTTACAGAGTTTGCACCCCTTCCCCTTACACGCAGTACATCTCACATCCACCTCCATGCCAGGCTCCACAAAGGGGAAGTAACTGGGGCGAAAAAGAGTCTCCACCTTCTCGCCAAGAATCTTGGAGAGAAACTCCTCCATAACCGCCATGAGATCGGCAAAAGTGACCCCCTTATCGATGTAAAACCCTTCCACTTGATGGAAGAAAATGTGCGAGCGAGCAGAAATGTCCTCGTTGCGAAAGGCGCGCCCAGGCGCCACAATGCGCAAAGGAGGCTCGAATTGCTCCATCGCATGCACCTGTACATTGGAAGTATGGGTACGAAGGAGCAAGCCATTCTCTAGATAGAACGTATCTTGCATGTCGCGGGCAGGGTGGTCTTCCGGAAAATTGAGACCGCCAAAATTGTAGTAATCGGTATCAACGTCAGGACCATAACGGACAGAAAATCCCATCCCGATCAGGATATCGAGAATCCTCTGGAGCATTTGCTGAATGGGGTGGGCACGGCCCAAATTGTGCTTGCGACCAGGAAGGGTGACATCCACCCATTCTGTCGCAAGGCGGGCATTTTGCTCCTGCAATTTGACTCGATGGAGACTGTGATCGCAATGAGAAAGGAGCTCTTCTTTTAGGTCATTGATCAGCTTGCCCAACTGAGGCCGCTCTTCCGATGTAGCATGCCGGAGCTCGTGCATGAGCGACTGAACGGGCCCCTTTTTTCCTAAATATTTAACCTTGAGCGCTTCCAAATCTTTGGATGTGAGCGCTTCATTCAGTTCTCGCATGAACTGGGAGCGGAGCTCCCCGATCATCGTAGGAAGAGAGGCCATACTATTCTTAAGCAGCTAAAGCTTGCTTTGCCTGTGCGGCAATCGCGCTAAAGGCAGCTGGGTCATGAACTGCTAAATCAGCGAGTGATTTTCGGTTCAATGTACATCCCATGCGCTTCAGCCCGTTTATGAATTTGCTGTAGGAAATTCCCTGCATCTTGGCAGCGACGCTGATTCTCATGATCCACAGGCTGCGAAAATCGCGCTTACGCAATTTACGATGTTCATAGTGGAAAGAGAGCGCCGACATCAAGGCATCTTTGCTCAGCTTCAAATGGTTTTTTCGATCGCCGTAAAACCCTTTGCAGCGCTTGAGTAATTTTTTTGTTCGCCGCCGAGCTGCGACAGCATTTGTAATTCTTACCATGGTCTGACTTTATACTCCCATCATGATCTTATACATTTTTAGTTGCCCCTCATCGACAAGTCGCGCTTTTGCCAAGTCGATCATTTTAGGAGGCGCTTCCACCGTAGAGATATCTGCTAGAGAGGCACAAAAATCTTCAACAACTCTTCTACCCAAATTGAGGTGAAGCATTTCGCGGCCTCTAAAGACGATTGTGATCCGCACTTTGTTCCCTTTGAGGATGAACTCTCGTGCCCGCTTCACTTTCGTCTGTACATCGTGCGTATCGATGTTCGGCTTCAGCTTGACCTCTTTGACCTTAATCTGGATGTGCGCTTTCTTGCTGTCCTTGTCCTTTTTTTGTTGGTGATACCGGAACTTGCCGTAATCAATGATTTTCGCAACAGGTGGCTTGGCTGTCGGGGCAATCTCAACGAGATCGAGGCCCGCTGCTTCTGCCATCGCCAAAGCGTCTCTCAATGTCAAAATACCTAATTGGTCTCCCTTTTCTGAGAGAACCCGCAATCGGTCGGCCCGGATTTCTTTATTGATTCTCAAAAGCTAATTGCTCCTATTGCATGTTCAGAGGCAGACTCTAACAAAATCGCCAGTATCTTTTCAATTGCGATCGTTGCAATTACATTCCCCGACATCTTCTTGAGCAAAACGACTTGCCATTCACGCCCCAAGATATCTTCGATGCAAAATTCTGCTTTGTATTCTAACCCTAAAATATTAAGTGATTTCTCCACGAATTGCAAGAGCGATTTTGCGTCTTGGCTAAAAATAGAGAGTTGGGCTGCTTGAACGCCATAGAGGCCGGCTTCAAAATCCCACACAGGAAAAAATTGAAACTCCGCAATGTCTCGCTGCCAAGCTTGTGGCAATTTGTGTCGGTGAATGGAAGGGGCAGCTGCAATGAGTTCCGCCTCTGGAGGGAGAAAGTGATGGACTAGCTTATCCAGGGTTTGTAATCCTTTTTTGAGCCAGATGATCCCTTCAGGGGCTATTTTCCATAATTGGCTGTGTTCCCCTGTCCGCTCATGTCTTTTTTCGGCATAGCGCTTGAAGCGATGCAAAAATTCTTTGAGGGCTTCTTTGGTCGGATAGGCATAGCCAGAAAGGCGGACCATCCCATTGTCTAAAG
This sequence comes from Chlamydiia bacterium, assembly GCA_016194825.1. Classification (GTDB taxonomy): domain Bacteria; phylum Chlamydiota; class Chlamydiia; order Chlamydiales; family SM23-39; genus JACQAR01. The sequence goes on along the minus strand of JACQAR010000067.1, from coordinate 8,266 downwards.
CAGTGAGCTTTTCGAGCTTAAACGCGGTGAGCTCTTCTGAATTTTTGAGGGCGTCTCCAAAAACCAGATCATAGAAAGAGCCGATCTGGATTACTTGGACGAGCGCGGCATCGGCTGTATCTATTTCTTTGGCCCGAGAGAGATGCCCTTTTGCTTTGAGCAGTTCTTTCGCGCTAAAAGGGACCATATCCATCAGACGGATCTCTCTTTTCTCTCGCACGATTTGTCGCATCTCCTCTTCAATGATTGCAAGCGTCTCATTATTAATAGGATGAGAAACTTTAAAATCATAAGAAAACCCAACGGCGGTTTCGCGTCCTCCGCGAAGCTCCACCCCTGGATACTTTTCATAGAAAGCTGCAGCAGCAATGGCCGCTGCGGTACGGCGATACGAAGAGAGGGTCATTGGGATGTAGTTGACTCGAACAACCGACCTCCACGATGTCAACGTGGCGCTCTAACCAACTGAGCTAACACCCCGATTGATGGTAAGGAAGTATACTCGAGTTCCCCATAGAGATCAAGAAATTCTATAATGGCAACCGAGAGAAGAGCGGTTGCGCCAGGCGCCCTGGGTTATGAGCAGAGCAGTCAAAATGCCATTCCGCAGGCCGATGAGTTCGGCAGTGGGTTCCCCTTTTTCATAGAACGAGTCAATTTCCCATTGAAGCTCTCGGAGCATCTTCAGCGCGCGCCTGAGCCGGCTTTGGTCTCGGATGAGGCCGACATAGTTCCACATGGTTTGCTTGATGGTCATCCAATCTTGCCGAATCAGAGCAGGATCGACACTCTCACTGCTCATTTGCCACTCTTCGATCGGCGGGAAATAGTCGTCCCGATCCTTCCATCCTTCCCAGATCTCTTCGGCTGCTGTATGGGCCCAGACAAGACCTTCCAAAAGCGAGGTGGAGGCGAGCCGATTGGCTCCATGCAGGCCGGTACAAGAGACTTCTCCAATGGCCCGGAGCCGTTGGAGAGTGGTGCGCCCCTTCAAATCCACTGCAATGCCCCCGCAATTGTAATGAGCTGCTGGGACAATGGGAATCGGTTCTTGCGAAAGATCAAACCCTTTGTCCAAACAGGTGCGGTAAATAGCAGGAAACCGCTCCATTAACCACTGTTTGGATTGGTGGGAGATATCGAGCCAAAGATGGTCCGCCGAAGAATGGAGCATTTCATTAAACATGGCTCGCGATACGACATCGCGGGGAGCGAGCTCGCTTAAGAACGGTTGAAAATTCCCGTTCAAAATGCGGGCTCCACCTGCCCCTCGGAGTGCTTCTGAGATGAGAAATCTTTTTTCCCCTGGAACATAGAGTGCTGTCGGATGGAACTGGATGTATTCCATATTCATGATCCGAGCCCCTGCCCGATAGGCCATCGCAATGCCATCTCCTCTAGCATCCGATGGGTTCGTTGTATGCAAATAGACCTCGCCGACTCCTCCAGTGGCCAGAATGGTCTCTTTGGCCAAAATGGCATCGATTTTTTTCGTCTTTGGATCCAACGCATAGACGCCTACGCAGCAAGAAGGCAGGTAGATATCGATCCCCTGTTTGGAGTGGTGCGAAGGAGTGATGAGATCGATTGCGGTGATCCCCGTTTTGAGTTCAATATTTTTTTTGCGCATGAATGGCTGCCATCTGCTTTTCCATGATGGCGAGCCCCGTTTGGTCTTTATGGTGCAAAATTCTCGGCAGAGAATGAGCCGCCTCTTGGGTGGTTTGAAACTCTCCCCTCTGATTCCGCTCAAATGGGACACACAGACGATCAATCAGAACTTTTTCGATCAATGGGGGGCCTAAGCGGACCATTTGATCTATGGCCGCTGGATGACAAAGCCCCGCTCCAGCCGCTGCGATATCTCGCTGCAACAGTTCCGCTGAATCGCCCCAGCCGCGGAACACAATGCCCCCTTGCGCCCAAGCAGAATTAGACTGGCCTGTCGCAAGGACCACCACATCGAGCCCCTTTTCTGCTAAAGCCAGGGCAGCACTGGCTCCCGCAATACCGCACCCGATGATTAAGACGTCGCATTTTCTCATGGAGAAGGATTTTTGAGCGAGCTCGGCGCTCAGGTCGTTGCGCTCGACATCCAAGAGAGAGCCATTCAAAGCACACAGCAGAGAGTGGAGGGGCGGAATGTGACGCTGCACTGTATGTCGCATGTCACATTTCCCCCATTGACCGCTCCCCCTCGCCTCATTGTGTACAACTTGGGGTATCTGCCTGGTGGCGATAAACACCGGACGACCTTAACACAGACGACGCTGCTGAGTCTGCAAGAAGCGGAGCGCATTTTGGCAGTCGATGGGGCGATTTCCATCACCTGCTATAGCGGGCATGAAGAGGGGGAAAAAGAAGAGCGAGCGGTTTTGCAGTGGGCCAAGGAGCTTTCTTCGTCCCAATGGCTGGTATCCCACCACTCTTGGCTCAATCGCCCCCATTCTCCCAGTTTGCTCTGGTTAAGACGGTCTGGATCTCCAGATAAAGGTCAGTATGTCTATTTCGACCTCACATAAAACTAGGGGATTACTGAGGGGATTTATCACTTTTGCCTGCTCAGAATACAGCTCGTCTAGTCTTTGGTTCAGCCTCTTCGTTTCCTCAGCATCCTTGCTTACACGCAATTGGTCACCGATGCTGCCGATTTCCCGATTATTGCTGTCGTTTATTTTTCTATACGCGCTCACCTGTTCCTGCAACTTGCTTAGATAGACTTGGAGGTCAATTACGTCGCGATGTTCGTCTGGCGATAGACGTCGCAAACAATCTGCATGAACGCGCTTCAGAGCGGGTTCTTGCAGAGCGCTCAATACTGGATGGACTCCGGCATTACAACGTACACATTTTGGGCTGCTTTCTGCTGCGGGCGCTGGCGCTGCCATATTATTACTCTTTAAATCGGCTCAAAAGAACCGCAAAATCGACTGAAACTTTTTATTCGGATAGGTTCTTTATATTTGTTAAGACAACAAATATATGACATGGATGCATTTTCGCTATAAAAAAACTATTTTTTAGCCAGTCTCTCGAAAACTGCTTCTGAGACCCACGAACAGCCGAGAGGTGTCAGAGGCTTAAAGCTGCCGTGGTAATCGGAGCCGCCTGTCGCAATCCAACCTCGCTTCTCAGCAAGTTCCAGCCATGGCTTCTGCAACTCTTTCGCAAGCGTGCCATAGTGGCACTCGACTCCGTCAAAGCCAAGAGCTACAATCTCTCGAAGAAAAGAGCCCCCTTTCAAAAAATGCGGGTGGGCCAAGATGGCCTTGCCCGAAGCTGCGTGGATCTGCTCGATCGCTTCACGTGGAGTGAATTTCACACCAAACGCATAGCAAGATGCTCCTTCTTTGAGATAGAGCTCAAAGGCCTCCTGTGTTGTTTTGACATGCCTTTTATGGACGAGCAGCTGCGCAATATGGGGGCGCCCGATGGTGCGATGGGCTGCTTGAGGATGAGGACTCTTTTGCTGCACAAATCCCAACAACTCTTCTTCGCTGATAGGCATATTGCGCGTTTTCAGTTTTTCTAAAATAGCCAGATTTCTTTTGCGCCTTCTTTGGCGCATTTCATGCAAAAACGCAGAAAGTGATGCGCTCTTGAGGTCAAATCCATACCCCAAAATATGGACGGAAAGTCCTTGCCACTCAGAAGAGACTTCAATGCCGGGCAAGAGCTGGATCGATTGCCGCTTCGCTTCATCAAAAATGCCTGGGACATACGCCTCTATTGTGTCATGATCGGTGATGGAAAGGCCGGAAAGTCCACTCGCTTTTGCTTTGGCCAAAAGATCATAGGGCGAATCTTCTCCATCTGAGTAGTAAGAATGGCAATGCAGATCGGCTCTAAAAGTCATAAAATGCGCACCTCGAGCTCCAGCCGAACTCCTGTCTGCTTCTGAACGCGCGCTTGGATTTCGGCAATGAGCGCCTTCACATCTTGAGCAGTGGCTCTTTCGGTGTTTATAATAAAGTTGGCATGCATCTCAGAGATTTTTGCTCCCCCTATTGTGAGCCCTTTCAATCCACACCGCTCAATGAGAGCGCCGGCGGAAAGCCCTGTCTCGGGATTGCGGAAAACGCAACCCGCACTTTTGTCGTTATAGGGTTGGGTTTTGAGGCGATAGTCGATGATCTGAAGCTGCTTGGCTCTTGCGGTCGGCTCCGGCTTGAGGCGAAAGCTCGCTTCTAAGATAGCCCCGCGCATCTGCTGAAAAGGAGAATGGCGATACGAAAAACTCAGCTCCGATCGTTGGAAAAGATGCTTTTGTCCATCGACATCTAAGAAGGTCACCGTCTCCAAACAATCCGAGGTACTTCCCCCATTGGCTCCTGCATTCATGAAGATGGCACCACCTACGGTCGCAGGAATGCCTGAGGCAAATTCCAGCCCTGCCCAATTCTTGCGCGCTGTTTGAACGCCGAGCAGCGAAAAGTTGTAGCCAGAACCGACGCGAAGGGTCCCTTCTCCCCACTCGATGAAATCGATCTTATTCAAGATGGCAAGACCCGAAAATCCCTCATCGGGAAAAAGACAATTCGACCCTTTTCCCAAAATGAGACACGGAAGGGATTGTTCTTTGGCAAATGCGAAGGCATCTGCCATTTCTGCGCCCGTCTTTACTTCAATAAAATGGGAAATCGGTCCCCCAATCCCAAAGGTGGAAAATTCACTGAGGGATCGGTTCTTCTGAACGTTGATTATCATGGTATACCGCATCCAGTATGGCATTCACAAAGTGAGCGCTCTCAGCAGTTCCGAATTTGCGCGTTAGGCGAATCCCTTCGGCAATCGCAACTTTTTCTGGGATCGACTCATCCAAGAGCATCTCATACAAAGAAAGGCGCAAGATGTTTTTCTCTACCCGAGAAATCCGTTCGAACGCATATTCTTTTGCATACTGGCGGATGAGCGCATCGACTTCGTCTTTTTTGCCCCAGATTGCCCCCTTTCGGGCATATGCGTCAAGCATGACCCGTTTGGTCACCTTGAGCTCTCCCATCATAAAGGGAATCATCTCCCGCTCCTCGCTTTCACTCATGTCAGAGCAAAAGAGGAGTTGGAATACAATCTCACGAAATTTTTGAGCCGGCAATGCCATAAGGTACGGTTTGTTAAAACCGCAGTATTATATCATACCATTTCCAGAAAATAAATGCATTTTTGACAAAGCCGGCGCCCAGAGTTTAAAACCAGGCGCAGCCGGCATCGAAGCAGCTCAACTTGAATAAGTTGAGCGATGCAGATGGGTTTAAAATGTGGGATGCCGGGGAAGTCATAAAATGCAATTTATTTTCCTGGAAGTGGTATTAGATGGCTGCGAAGCATCCAAGCCGCTTTCTCATGGACGCCTAATCTTTTGATCAAAAGATCAGCAGAGGCCTCATCATAAACTTCTTGAAAATGCGCAATCAACGGGCGGATCTGGCCGGAGATCTTTTCGTGGCCCGCGAGTAGTTCTTGGATCATTTTCTTTTCAGAGAGATTTTTTTTGGCCTCCGGGATAGAAGTCCTTTTTTGAAAGGCAGAAAAAGTCCCCTCCACATAGAACCCGAGCGACTGGATCCTCTCCGCAATCTCATCGGCCGCCTCTGCAAGGTCTTCATATTGCTTCTGGAATAATAGATGCAGAGAGAAGAAATTCGGCCCTTTGAGATTCCAATGAAAATTTTGAGTTTTTAGGTAGAGGGCATAGGTATCGGCTAGAAAATCGCCCAACCCTTTCTCTACCTGTTTCAGCCCTGATTTAAGTATGTCCATGAACCTATCCCGATATTCTTAACTTTTGATTTTTGATGCATTTTTTTGTCAGATTTTGAGATGGCTTCGCAGGACATACTTGAAATGTAGACCAAGAAGCCATCTCAAAAGATGGCAAAAAAGGCGCAAAAAGCAAACTTAACGAATGTCGGGATAGGTTCATGCTTTGCATCTATACCAGATTCAAAAAAATCCTTGCAAGGTCAATTGGCAATTGCTAAGTTTAGATGATTAATGGTTGGAGCATCGTGCTAGGGATCTTTCTCGATACCGAGGCCAATGGCCTCAATTCCAAGGTCCACCGGATTTTAGAGGTGGCCTTCAAAGTGGTCGATCTACAAGACGGCCGCCTTTTGACAGAATACCAATCGCTCATTGCACAACCGGCTGACGCTTGGGAGCGCAGTGATCCTGAGAGCCTGAAGATCAATGGGTTTCGGTGGGAAGAAATCTCCAATGGCAAAACTCCGCGGGCTGTATCGCAAGAGATCATCGATCTTTTTACCAGTCTCGGGATCCGAAAGAAAAAAGCAGTGTTCATTTGCCAAAACCCTTCTTTTGACCGAGTCTTCTTTTCTCAACTCATTGATCCTGATACGCAAGAACTTCTGAGCTGGCCCTACCACTGGCTTGATCTTGCCTCCATGTATTGGGCGCTCAGCATGGAAAAAGCAAAGCTAAAAAAAGCCCCCTTTCCTTGGGAGACCGGTCTCTCTAAAGACATGATTGCCCAGCAGTATCAACTCCCCGGAGAACATAAACCCCACCGCGCCATGAATGGCGTCAGCCACTTGCTGCTATGCTACGAGGCAGTGGTGGGATTTCCCAAGAAATAGCCGAAACGCTATATGGGGGCCATGAAGGCACTTGTATTGGCTGTATTCGTAGCTCCTCTTTGCGTATGCGCAGAGATGACCTTGGAAGAGGCTGAATCTTTGGCTTTATCGTGTAACAAGCAATACCTGATTGCACAAGAGAGCACCACGCAGGCAAAAGAGCGCAAAAAACAGGCCGTCTCTAGTTTTTTACCCCGAATCCAATACCGCGCCGAATTCCATGATGCCGAAAAACCAGAACTGTTTCTCAACACATTTACGCCAAGACGTCCCTATGGCTTTAGCCACCAAGGCTATCTCAGCACGTTAGAATTACAGCAAACCGTCTTTTCAACCGACCTGATTTTTGGCCTAATGTCCCGCGATATCGAAATGGAGGTATACCAACTCGAGCAGGCAAATACAAAAAACGAGCTCCTGAGAGCCGTCAGACAGCGCTACTATGCAGTCGTCTACTACGAAAACGCCCTCCAGATTGCCCGTGAAAATGTCGACTATTTAGGCTTTGCCCTACAGCAAGAAGAGGGCAGGCTTAGCGCGGGATCGGCGACCACGCTTGAAGTAAACCAAAGTAAAGTCGCTGTCGCCAACGCGATCTCTCAGTATTACGATGTCCTCAAGGAATTGAAAAGAGCTAGAAATAACCTCGTTTTCACTCTAGGCATGGAACCTCTCCTCGAGCCGAATTTACAGCTGGCTGAAAAAAACTTCCCTCTAGGGGCCATACCCGAAATCGCACGCAGAATCCAAGAGCTTGATGCACAAAAACAGTGGTGTTTTACCGATCACTTGACCCTATTTACTCCCCAAGATTCGAACCGCTTCCTCGATCTCGCTCTGACTCACCGTCCCGATTTGAAAGCGGCCAAGTACCAAGTCAGCGTCGCAGAAAAAAATGTGCAGACCAAGCAGGGTAATTACCTACCGAAAATCTCTGGTTATGTGCGCCTTTCCTACAATGATGACCAACTCGGTCTGAACCGCTTTGGCGCTGAGCAATACAATTGGACGGCCGGAATCCGGCTCACCTGGACGTTATTTGATTCGCTGCTCCGCGAGCACGAAATCCGCGAAGCCAAATCCATTCGAGCAGCGACTCGCATCGGATTTGACCGCGAATATCAGAAGGTGGAACTCGAAGTGCGCAATGATTTGTATTTATTTGAAGAATCTTTACTTACCTACTATTCTTCCTCCGAGGCCGTTCTCCTCGCGGAACAGGCGCGCGAGCAAGCAAAAGACAAGCTTGAGTTTGGCCGCATTCCACCTTTGGATTACCGCGATGCAGTCAACCAACTAGCCCAAGCAAAGAATCGACGCAACAAAGCATGTCTGGATCTCATTTCTGCCCACTACGATCTCCGCTACGCCATCGGACAAGACATTTAACACATAAGCACAGGTTTGGAAGAGGGGGTTAGGGTTGCGGAATAGGCAGTCAGGGTTCCCCCTTGAACCTATCCCAGTAAAAGGGTCTTTTGGGGATTATTTTGGCCGCTTTTCGATTCAAAATTGGGGGGCAATATACTGGGTGTCGATATAGCCCCCCAATTTTGAAGTCGAAAATCGGCTCAAAAGAACCGCAAAATCGACTGAAACCTTTTACTGGGATAGGTTCAGGGACTGCGAGTGCATGAGCCAGCCCGCCGACTCATACCATTCGCGGAAAA
>JACQAR010000056.1 GCA_016194825.1 Chlamydiia bacterium | reverse complement strand
GTCATATTGGAACTGTGGAAACTGTAACATCCGCTAACTCCGAAAGTTTTGTGCAAGTCGTTAAAACGAATTTCGTAAATGGTGTGGTTGCTGGGGTTATAGGACCTTTCATTCCATTCAAACCGCCAGCTCGAGCTGAGATGCCAAATACGCAAATGAACATTGCGAGACTTAATGGAATGAAGACAGAGGGTACTATTGACGTGACCGCCTGTAAAACAGACACAGTGGTCAGCAGTTGTTGGCCAGGAACCGGATTCAATCACCCTGTTGACTTTCATTATCATGACCCAGCTCAGGACTACTTCAGACAGCAAAGAGACCCAAATAATCCCAGAAATTGGAGTTAATCGCAGTCTCTTATTCTTGGTGACGATCTCTGAATCAACTTTTAGAGATCGTCCTTTAGAGAGAACCGTAGAGGGCAATGAGCTCTTCTGCTTTCTTATAATGCAGCTGGATCAACTCTTCGTAGACTTTGAGTCCATTGGCATTCCGCCCTTGCTCGAAATAGAGGGCGCCTAGCCGAAATAGCACATCGGGATTTTGGGGCTTTAGACGAGAGAGAAGTTCCACTTCTTCCGTCTCTTCTTGAACCATTTTCATAGCGTGGTACCCATCTGCGAGCTGCTCATGGGCCCAAGGATCGTTGGGCGCATAGTGACTCAAGATTTTGAACTCATCAATAGCCAGTCGATGGGCAGCCTCACATTTTTTCTGGTGTTCGATATGGGGTTCATAAAGCTGTGAAAGATCGACATAGGCATTGGCTAAAGAAGCGTGTAGTTCCAGATCGGTCGGCGTAATGCGGATCTGCTTGAGATGCTCTTCGATCGCTGCATGTAAGAGAAGCTGTTGCATTCGAAATACATCTTTCCGATAGCAGTATTTCGACATGCTCTGAATCAGCGGCTCGAGCGCTTGTAGATAAGCGGGTGGTTGGGTTTCTAGACTGTCGAGATACGCAGAGAGCTTCAGTAGCGCTGCTGCTAAAGAAAGATGGTGCTGTGCTTCTCCCGGAGGCGTTGGTAGCAGTTGGCGGCAAGCTGTCAGGAACTCTTCGCGAATCGCAGTGAGTTGTTCTGGCTTTTTTGCGCTCATGTAAAAGAACAAGATGCAATAGCAAAAAACTGTCAGGAAAAATAGGCCGAGAGCAAAGGCAAAAAGGGCCGGTTTTCGCAAAATAGGAAGGGAAAAACAGATCTCTGCCAGCATCAGAGTGGCAAATATCAGGTGGAAGCGGACAGAGTTGGCGACCACTTTCTTAAATTTCTGCAAAATCGCCCGATAATACTGAGGAAGGTTGTGCTGGAAGAAGGCATCATCGAAGGGGGTTGCTTGGGGTGTTTCAAGTTGCGTTGACATAGTTTCAGCGGACGGGTTAAAGGGGTTTGTTGCCCTATACCGTGTAAGCTCTTTCCTTTTTTTTAGCAACAAACTTTTCACATTTCCCTATGTAACATAGCATGTAAAACTCGTTGGCTCACACCCGCATCGAGCATGCGTCGCGTTTGCGATTGGGTGAGCGGATACAGCGTCTGTGATTGCTTTAAATAATGGATAATCGCGTCATCGCTGATACCGGACTGGCTGAGCTTGATGATGTCACTCAAGGTGAGCGGCTCTTTGCGGTCCATCCGTTCCACAGTCCGAGGACTGGCTTGTTCCATCACGTGCCGGTCTTGCCTGTCTAAGGCAGGTGCATTGGCAAATAGTGTATTGGCAGATAAGGCGACAAAAGCGAAGAAAATCGCACGTTTCATAGAGCTCCCCTCACTACGTCTGTAAGTAGCGCGTAGGGAGATTTTTGTCTACGCTGGCCATGATAATCGATTCAAAGAGGAACCAGTTTAAAAAAGCTTTTTCTGCTGGAAAGAGAGCTTTTCTGCTGAATAGACAGTCGGGGACAAGGAGGGCTGGCTCATGCACTCGCAACTGCGTGCTCGTGTCGTGAGCCAGGACGAACAAATCGCTGGAAAAGCCCAATGTAAAGCCGCTTTACATTGTCAGAGTAGGCGATGCAGACTCTGGGACTCCGAAGAGGCCATACCATGATTGTAAGCCCTATTTCAAGAACCGAATCTATTCTGTCGCTTTTGGGGATTATTTTGGCCGCTTTTCGATTCAAAATTGGGGGGCAATATACTGGGTGTCGATATTGCCCCCCAATTTTGAATCGAAAATCGGCTCAAAAGAACCGCAAAATCGACCGAAACTTTTTATTCGGATAGGTTCAGGGACTGCGAGTGCATGAGCCAGCCCTCCGACTCAGATCTCAAAGCAAAATCGTAGCGCAGGAGAGCCCCGTCTAGGGGCGACGGAGGGCTGTGCTGCGCACGCCCTCCCGACGAGCACACGATTTAGCGAAGCGAGATGAGTCGCAAGGGGGCAGCGGGGGACAATCTTGTCCCCGACTGTCTATTCAGCGAAAAAGCTTTTTTAGACTGGTTCTTCTTTGAATCGATAGCCCACTCCGCGGACCGTTTCTACCCAGTTGAAGGTAGGACCTAGTTTTTTGCGCAGAGAGGCGATATGGACGTCAATATTCCGATCGACAATGAAGGCATCATCGTTGTTGATGTCTTCGAGTAGCTGATTGCGAGTCAAGACTTTGCCGCGATTCGTAACCAAGCGGCGTAAAATGCCAAATTCCGACAGGGTAAGAGGGATTTGTTTTTCCCCTTTACGAAGAATGTATCGGTCAATTTCTAAGATGAATTCGGCAAAACGAACCGCTTTGCTGGCTTTTTCTGGTTCTTTACCCCGGCGCAAGATGGCTTTGATGCGAGAGAAGAGCACTTTTGGGGAAAAGGGTTTTGCTACATAGTCATCAGCCCCTAACTCTAAACCGAGGACGATATCAAGCTCTTCGCCTTTAGCTGAGAGGATGATGACTGGAATGTTCTTAAGATCACTATTTCCTTTCATCTTCCGGCATACATCGAGCCCATTTTCACCAGGTAACATCAGATCGAGAATGACCAAATCGGGCTTTTCTCGTTCTATCGCTCGGTACCCGTTGATGCCATCGACCTCCACATGTAATTTGTAGCCTGAAATTTCTGCCTGCAACTTGATGAGGGCTGCAATATCTTCTTCATCTTCAATCAAAAGGATTCGTTTCTTCTGCGACATCTTTAACTCCCATGAATGCAACCGTTTTTTTCAGAATCGGCTTGCGCTATACGAAATACTTTCACGAAAACGAGTTTTCTTCAAGAAAAACTCTAAAAAATAGCCTAATGCTTCAGATGCACTTTCTCGATCTGGGAGCCGAAAATAAGACTCGCCAGCTTTTGGAATTGTTCCGGGATATCGCTCGAATAAAATTCAGGAGGCGAGGAGGTGGTATCTGGATTGAGGAGTTTTTTTTCATGAAGAAGCGCTTTTGCTTGGCTAGCGCACGCTTGAGCCGGCTCAATGAGAGCGATATTTGGCCCAACGATTTTCTGGATGGTATTTTGAAGCAGCGGATAGTGGGTACAAGCTAACAAAACGGCATCCGTGGCGGTTTTTTGCAAGGGTGCTAAGTAGTGTTCCACAATCAGCTCTGTTGCTGGGTGTTCAAACATCCCCTCTTCCACAAGAGGGACAAAGAGAGGACATGCAATGGAGTGCACTTTGATATTGGGGGCTATTGCTAAAAGTCTTCTCTGATGCACTTGAGAGGCAATGGTTCCCGCAGTGCCCAATACAGCGATTTCTTGACTGCGAGTCGATTGGATCAGTTGTTGGATCGAACAGTCGATGACCCCGATCACCGGGAAAGGAGCTACTTTTTGTAAAATCTCCAGAGAATACACAGAGGCCGTATTGCATGCGACAATCAGCATCTTCACCTTTTTTTCCATGAAAAACATCGTATTTTCAATGGAGTAGCGGATGATCGCTTGGCTTGACTTATTGCCATAAGGGAGGTGAGCTAAATCTCCAAAATAGATCAATTTTTCATAGGGAAGCTGGCGGGCGACCTCTTTCAGTACGGTCAAGCCACCGACTCCCGAATCAAATAAGCCAATCGCTTGTTTATCCGTTCGGAATTTTGAGTTGTTGTCCGATGACGATGATGTCTTGTTGGAGGTCATTGAGTTTCTTGATTTTTTCTACGGTGGTCCCATGATCAGCGGCAATCTTTTTCAAGGTATCCCCCTGTTTCACTCGGTAGAGCTTTGTCGAGTCTGTGAGGGTTTTGGCCAGACTTTCTAGATTGCCCTTTACTTTGGATAGCTCTTCAAAATGGCGGTGCTGCTCTAACATTTCATGTTCAAGCTCGGCAATTCTCTCTTTGAACTGCTTGAGCGAGACGGTGGTTTCATGGGCATGCGCTGAGAGCTGCTTGAGCTGTTGTTCTGTGCCCGTTTGCCCTTTTTCAAAGCCATTCCAGCTCTTTTCATAGAGCTGGATCTGTTGTGCCAACTGATCGAGTTTGGCTTGTTGTTTGGAAAAATCGTGTTCGCGCAGAGAGGCCAGAGCATTTTCTTGGGTCTTGATCCGCCCTTCTAGGATCTGCAGCTCGGTCTGGAAGCAGTGAATATCGTGACGTACATCATCTAAATTCGTCTGTAGCTCGTGCAGCGTCAATTCAAAAACGTGCTGCCCATCGCTCGGCGAAGAGCGGAGAGGGGAGCACGATGAGAAAAACAAAAGCGGCAGCAGGACAAAAACTGCACAGAGAGCTCGTGGGATCATTTTTCAAAAATTCTAAATTCGCCGCGCCGGTTTTGTTTCCAATCCTCAGCGCTGTGTCCTATTGCAACTGGCCGTTCTTTGCCGTTTGAAATGGTGTAAATACGGTTGAGATCGACTCCATTTTTCACAAGGAGCGATCGCACGAAGTTAGCTCGTCTCATGCCGAGAGCCATGTTGTAGCTAGCTGAGGCTCTTTCATCACAGTTTCCCTCTATGACGACGTAGATATTGGGATGTTCTTTCAGAAAAGAGGCCAAACGGAGCAGCGATTGCACTTCAGAGCGCTCGCGGACAACATGATCGTCTGTTTCAAAATGGATGGTAGGGAAAAAGGAGCGCAATATACTTGAAGGCGCATAGAAATCTTTGAGAGAGGGAACGCCTTTTTCTCCTGGAATCCCTCTCGGTTGAGGAATAGCACCGTCAGCAGCTGCGAGCAAATTCTTCAGATCAGCGTCGCGTAAGGGCAAAAACTCTTCATCATTTGGGCCAAGGAACTCTTCATCGGAGCTCAACATTCGGGATTCATATTCTTTGCCCAAAAGAGCATCAAATCCTCTTCCCATATAACGCCCAGCAGTTTTCATATCTTCCCAGGTCTGATTGCTATTGTGTGCGCATCCGCAAGCAAAAATCAAACTTAACCATATCCAACGATTCATGGAATCACCTCACCAATTCAATCTAACGAATGTAGAATTATTTGTCATCGCGGTTCCCAAGATGCAAATCGTTTTTGCCCTTCCCCTTTACTGATGCAAACGGGATGAGGATCGTTGAGATTCACGAGATATAGTTCACAAGTATCTTCATTTTCTGTGTTGTAAATCAGATGCAGATTATCAGGCGCCCAAGTGGGGTTTTCTTTGTTTTCTTCCCCTTGCGTCAACGCTTGCTCTGTCTGAGTTTTGAAATCATAGATCCAGATTTGGCGAACTCCTTCTGTTCGGGCGCTATAGGCCAATTTCGTTCCATCTGGGGACCACGCAGGAGAGGTGTTTTCCCGATTCTTGGTTGTCAAGAGCTTGGTTTTTGCTCTCTTGGTGGTGGTAGGCGCTGGCACTTCCATGCAATAGATGCGCGGAGGGCCATCTTTATCCGATACAAAAGCAATCTGCTTCCCATCAGGGCTGAATGTAGGAGAAGCCTGTGTAGCGCGAGGCTGAGAATAGATCTGTCTTGCCTTTCCGTGTAAGCGCCCGGATCGATCCAAAGTTTGTATGAAAAGATCGGGCCGTCCTGCAATGTCTGTGATGAAGGCGAGCTGATCGCCTCTTTTTGTCATAGCAGGTAGCGCTTGATTGCCGCGCAATGAGAGCATTACTTGAGACGTTCCTTCAGCAAGAGAGGCTCGGTAAATCTTGGATTGTCCCTGTCGATAGGAGACGTAATAAAATTCCAAATCTTCTTTTTTTGGAAAAAAAGCAGGAGAGAGGGAATAGCCTCCATCTTGCGTCAGCTGTCTGGCGCTATTACCGTCTATGTCGCTGATCCAGATCTCTGAGGACCAATCTGCTTCCCCAATTTTTGTCCTCTGGGAATAGAGGATGCGTAACGAGGCGATCCCTTCCATTCCGAAAAACTCTTTTGTCAGTTGGTCGGACAGTTTATGTAACAGGCGCCGGTCTTGCTCGATGCGGCCCGTCAACGCAATGTCTCCGAACTTTTTACACCTTTGCTTTTCTAGATCAAATGCAATGAGGGAAAGGTGTTTTTCATGGACTTGGATCGCAAAGAGATAGGGGATTTTTTGCGCTTTCCAAAACGGGAGATCAAAACGGGCTTTCACATCGGGCCAATACAAATGCTCTTCCCAATCAGGATGGTGGGATTGCACAAAACAAAAGCCATTGGTATTCAGATCAAACTCTAAAACCCCTCTGAGCTCGTCCAAGTAGCGCCAATCATATTCAGAAGGGGAAGAGTGAATCTGAGTCAAATAGACCGGTTTTAAAGGGCTCTGGGTTGCTAAACGCACTTCGAGGTTTTCCTCAGAGCACAGCACGAGTGGTAAAAACCACAAAATTTTAGAAAGTGTTTTCTTCATTGCGAAACGTAATTGTAAATGTTGCCCCTCTATTAAACCATGGGAAATAGAGCTCAGGCAACCGCTTTTTTAAGAAATCGCCATTTTTTTTGCGTTGTGCAGAGAGAATTTCACAGGAAATCAGGCGTCCGGCAGGATCGATTGCGATTTTTGCTGTCACATCGCCATATTCAGGAAGTTGTAATTCACTTTGTAAAAAGGCAATCATAAATTCCGCAGCAGTCGGTTCAATGGTCTGTTCAGGAGCGATTTCTGCAGTGACAGGGAGTAATTGAGGAATGGCCAGCTCTTCTCTTTTTTTAGGGGGCTGTTTGGAGATAGCGCTCAGCGAATCGAGGTTTTTGACAATCTGCTGCAATAGTCCGGGTTCTTCTGCTTGCAGCACAGGAGGTTTTTTCGAGGAGGAGGGCGCTGATTTGGCTGTTTTTGTTGTCGTTTGAGGAGAAGCAGAAACGGGCTTTTCTTTTTTGGACGCAGCGATGGCGGGTGCCGGTTTTTGGGGAGGCGGCTTTCGTGGAGAAGGTAAAGCGACGCTGCGGACAACAATGCGCTGTTGGATAGGATGTTTTCTACGGATGAAATAATCGCCTGTCAAAAGAAGGAGCAGCGCTATATGAATGCCAAAAACCCACAGAAAAATTTTTTTCAATATCACCCCGGTTTTAAGACGACATCCATCTGTGTAAAGCCAGAAGCTTCGAGCAGGTTTTTGATCGCCTGATAGGTGCCGAAGTTTGCCTGTTTATCGGGAATCAGTTGAGGAGTTTGGTTCGGATGGGTTTTTTTCTCCGCTTTGAGGATTTTTTCAAGCTCTTTCAAAGAGACACCTTTCCCCTGAAACCAGATGGAATTATCTGCGCGGATGGTAATAGAAATAGGACTCAATGTCGCTTCTTTTTTTTGGGTCGCGCCCCCGCTAGCCAGTTCTACTAAATCGATGTCTAGGACAGGGGCAATCAGCATGAATGCAATCAGCACCACAAAAACCACATCGATGAGCGGAGTCAAATTGACCAGCGGCTCTTCGACAGCATCAGAATCAGTTGGGGGCGGCGCTCTTCTCTGCATCAATGGGTTTCCGATAATGGAGATCAACCGAAGTTAACATCAGATGAGAAAAATCTTCCATATCGCGCCGGTATTCACGACAGGCATTTTTGAGATAATTGAATCCCACCAGCGCCGGGATGGCGACGACCAGGCCGAGGACGGTAGTCGCTAGTGCAAGCGCTAGCCCTGATAGCATCGCAGTATTGCTCCCCGCCAAGCCTTTTGCTTGGAGCTGTGAAAAGGTGAGCAAAATGCCCCATACTGTGCCGAGCAGTCCTAAAAAAGGAGCTAGTGTGACTACTGTCGACAGAATAAACAGATTCTTTTCGAGACGTTTCATTGCAGATGCTATGGCGCTTTGCGCCTGGGCTTCAATCAACCCCAAATCGGAGTCCGATAACACCGCATAGAAATGGTTGCGGCTTAAGAGCTGCAGCACATGGCTTTTCAATGTCTTGTAAATTTCAAAATAGGGATGGGGAATTTTCCCGCTGATCGGCTTTTGAAATTGGAGGGCAAATGGATCTTTTTCAGAAAACTGCGCAGCAAAGCTGCGCGATGCTCTACGGACATGGAAATAGATCCATGTTTTGTGGATCAATACAGTCCAAGAGAGGATCGAAAGGAGGAAAAGCCCCCAAAAAATCCCTTTGCCAAACCAATCGGATTGGACATATGCGCTGATGAAAGGATTGCCCATTTCCCTTAGTGTATGTAAAGCTAAGTTCAAGGTCAAGGACATGAACTTTTTCGATTCACACGCTCATCTCAGCTCTTCGGATGTATGGCCAGAGATCGATGCTATTTTGGAGCGCGCTAAAGGAGCTCATGTAGGACATATCCTCAACATCTGTACGGATCCTGCAACCCTGAAACGGGGCCTTTTATTGTGTCATCGTGATCCTTTCATTTGCAATGCGGGTGCCACAACGCCGCACGATGTTCTGACAGAAGGAGAATCTGCTTTTCCTATTTTTGCAGAGGCTGCACGCAACAAACAGATTGTTGCAGTCGGTGAAACAGGACTCGATTATCACTATGAGCATTCTCCAAAAGAGATCCAAAAAAAATTCCTCATCCGCTACCTCCACTTAGCGGCAGAGTGTTGCCTGCCCGCCATTTTCCATTGTCGCGATGCGTTTGCAGATCTGTTTGCAATTGCAGATCAAGAGTTTCCGTCTCAATGTAAAGCGGCTTTACATTGCTTTACCGGGAATCGGAAAGAGGCGGAAGAGGTATTGAAGAGGGGATGGTATCTTTCGTTTAGCGGGATTCTCACTTTCAAAAAAAGCGAGGAGTTGCGTGCGATCGCTAAAGAGACTCCTCTTTCTCAGTTATTGATTGAAACAGATACTCCCTATCTTGCCCCACAGAGCTGTCGCGGCTCTCGCAACGAACCTGCTTTTATTGTTGAGACAGCGGCCTGCATTGCACAGCAAAAGGGAATCGCCTTGCAAGAAGTGGTCATCGCGAGCTGCAATAATGCAAAAAATCTCTTTGTTCGTTGATCCAAAATTGCTATGGTGACAGTTGCATGACGGAATTTGGTTGGCGCAGAGTCCATTCTTTGATGGGATTGTGGTTAGTGCTCTACTTAACCTATCACCTCATCATCAATTCTCAAGCCGCTGCGTGGCTTGGCAATGAAGGATTTGTGAGAATGGTCAATTCTTTAGAAAGTTTGCCCTATTTGCACGTGATAGAAACGATGTTTATTGGTGTCCCGCTAGCTGTTCACGGCATTTGGGGAGTGAGGCGCGCTTTGCAGGCAAAAGTGAATCGGTTGCCCTATGAGCGGAATCGCGCCTTCACTTGGCAAAGATTGACTTCTTGGATTTTGCTGCTCGGAATTGTGGGCCATGTCATCCAGATGCGATTTGTGGAGCAACCGAAGAAAAATAGCGCGAACCAGTATGTCGTCCGAGTGACTCCCGATCCAGGCCTAGCCCCTTTAGCGCAAAGACTGGGTGTCGAGCTCTCTTTGGATCAGAAAAGCGTTCTTGCCCCGAGTCCCGGCTTGGCAATGCTTTTCATGGTGCGCAACACCTTCAAAAGCCCTCTGATGGCAGTTCTCTACACAATTTTCGTCCTTGCAGCAGCATTTCATGCCTTCAATGGATTTTGGACTGCGCTGCTGACATGGGGCATCCTTTTATCGTATCGCTCGCAAAAGGCGATGATTCCTGTGGGGTGGATGGGGGCTGCTCTTTTGAGCTTGCTTGGATTGGCGGCAATATGGGGGAGCTATTGGGTCTAAAAAAATCTAAAGAGGTCGTTGTTGTGGGTGGAGGCTTGGCCGGGCTTTCTGCCGCCATGAAATTGGCAGAGCAAGGCTGTCTTGTCAAACTCGTCTCTGTCACAGCTGTACGCAGGTCTCATTCTGTTTGTGCCCAAGGAGGCATCAATGTCGCTATCAATTTGAAAGGAGAAGAAGATTCTCCCATCATTCATGCTTACGATACCATCAAGGGTGGCGATTTTCTTGCGAACCAACCTCCCGTCTTAGAGATGTGTATGGCAGGGCCTGCGATTTTACGCATGCTGGAGCGGATTGGCTGTCCCTTTAACCGGACTGCGGAAGGGAACATTGATTTTCGCCGATTCGGGGGCACTCTGTATCACCGTACTGCCTTTTGCGGTGCTTCGACAGGGCAACAACTTCTGTATTCTCTCGACGAACAAGTGCGTCGCTATGAAACGAAAGGACTGGTGCAGAAATTTGAGCATCATGAATTTTTGCGACTTATTTTAGATGAAGAGGGAAAAGCGCGGGGGATAGTCCTTCACGACCTATTCAATCTCAAACTCGAAGTCATGAGAGCAGATGCTGTTGTCATTGCGACAGGAGGGCTGGGGCTCATCTACAAAAAATCGACGAACTCCACTTTTTGTACCGGCGCTGCAAATGGCCGGCTTTACATGCAGGGAATGTTCTATGCGAATGGAGAATTTATCCAGATCCACCCGACTGCCATTCCGGGCAATGACAAAATGCGGTTGATCTCGGAATCATCGCGGGGAGAAGGAGGACGCATTTGGGTCTATGGCGATTCGAGCAAACAGATCCAATTTCCAGATGGGCGTATGCACTCCTGCGGAAAAACGGGAGAGCCTTGGTATTTTTTGGAAGAGATGTATCCTGCGTTTGGCAATCTAGTGCCTCGAGATATCGGCTCCAGAGAACTGCTGCGGATTTGTGAATTGGGGCTCGGCGTGGAAGGGAAATCGCAAGTCTATTTGGATGTGTCTCATTTGCCCTCAGAAAAACAGCATAAGCTGGAAGCAGTGTTAGAAATTTATCGCAAATTCATGGGTGTTGATCCGCGCAAAAAGCCAATGAAAATTTTTCCGGCAGTGCACTATACAATGGGGGGCGGCTGGGTCGATTGGCCTGCTGCAGATGATCCCGATCGTTGGAGTCGTTATCGACAAATGACCAATCTCGTCGGTTGCTTCAATGTTGGAGAGTCTGATTACCAATACCATGGCGCAAATCGTCTCGGTGCTAATTCTCTACTTTCCTGCATTTTTGGGGGTCTTGTTGCTGGAGTCGAAGTGCCCCGTTATTTGAGCGCATTGGAGAAGAGTTTTGAAGAGTTACCCGATTCGCTGTTCCAGGCTGCTCTCGACGAAGAAGTGGCGATCCGCAAAGACCTTTTGAGCCGTAACGGATCTGAAAATATCCACCAACTGCACGATGAGCTCTCTGAATGGATGGTGAAGTATGTGAGTGTCAAACGAGACAATCCCGATCTGGAAAAGACGATAGAAAAAGTGAAAGAGCTCCGAGAGCGCTACCAAAATATTACGTTAGATGACAAAGGACTGACCCTGAATCAAACCTATGTATTTGCCCATCAATTCCGCGCCATGCTCGAGCTATCGCTGGTCATTGCTAAGGGCGCTCTTTTGCGCAATGAATTTCGCGGTGCTCATTTTAAGCCTGAATTCCCAGAAAGAGACGATGAAAATTGGTTGAAAACGACCATCGCCTCTTATGATCCCGATGAACCGACTATTCGCTACGAGCCTGTTGACATTCGCCATCTTGAACCGATAAAGAGAGATTATACGATAGCCAAGAAGGTGAAGCCATCGCTCAAAAACATTCCGAACAACATCCAGCTTCCTCTGTGATATTCACGCTCAGAATCTATCGCGGCACTCCTGGACACCAGTACTGGGAAGAATTTGCGCTGCAATATGAACCGGGGCTCAATGTCATCTCGGCGCTCATGGAAATCCAAAAAAATCCGATTACTAAACAGGGCAAAAAAACGACTCCTGTTGTCTGGGAGCAAGGTTGTCTAGAAGAGGTGTGCGGTTCTTGCTCGATGCTCGTCAATGGCCATCCTCGGCAAGCCTGTACAGCGCTCATTGAGCCGTATCTGCAGCATTCCAGCACCATCACACTGGCCCCGTTCACTAAATTCCCCCTCATTCGTGATCTCTATGTCGATCGAAAACAGATGTTTGAAGCCCTCAAAAAAGTGAGAGCGTGGATTGCGGTTGATGGGACCTGGGATACAGGACAATTTGGTCCTAAGGTAAGTCCAGAAGTACAAGAAGCGCTCTATGTCTTGTCGACCTGTATGACGTGTGGCTGTTGTAGTGAGAGTTGCCCGCAAGTGAGTGCGGATTCCTCTTTCATGGGGCCCTCTGCGATGTCCCAGATTCGTCTTTTCAACGACCACCCTACCGGTAAACTCCAAAAATCAGAGCGGCTTCGCGTAGCTCTTGGCGATGAAGGGATTGCTGGCTGCGGCAACGCCCAGAACTGCGCTCGGGTCTGTCCGAAAAACATTCCTCTCACCGAATCACTCGCCCTCATCAATAAAGAAGCCTCTAAGCAAGCCGTTCGCGATCTTTTAGGGCTGCCAGACGCAAAAAATTAAATGCTTTTAAATCTTTGCATAAATTTTACAAAACGGTAAAATAGGGATTTACTGCTGTGAGGGGGACGCTGGACACCAGATGCCCTTCAACTACAAACTATGTTAGGGAATCACAACGCTGGGCCTAGGGCCTCGTCCCTCGCCCAGGAAGCGATTCCACCTTTAAAAACATGGTTGACCGAGCGTGTGTCGGTTCCCTCACGGCGGTTTTTATATATTGAGTAGGGTTGTCGCTTTTCTGTGAGGCCCAAATACTAGAGTTTTAGGATCTAACGGCTCAATGTAAAACGGCTTTACATTCCCAAGTGCTCCCCATAGTTTCTCGACAAGCCACTCTTGTGAAGGGGCATGGTCTTTGAGACGGCAGAGAAAGTCTTTGTGTTCCCGCTTTTGCCGATAGTGCGGCTGTCGCTCTGGCATTTTGAGATAGCGCATATTTTCTTCAGAGTAATCCCACAAAAAGGTGGTGTGGTGGAGCCAGCGATCTTTTTGGATGTATTGGGCGTTACCGCCGCATTTATGGGCTGCGATCGCATAGTCATTTTCTCGGAGGGCAAAACCGGGGATTTGCCACGCTTGCGCATAGAGCGCAGCGCTCCAGCGCAAGATAGGCTCGGGATACGAGGCAATCGGTAAGGTCTGTTTAGAAAAGAGGAAGCTGACGAAAAGAGTCGATTCATCGACCACCACCGTTCCGCCGCCGCTGAAGCGTTGGATGACAGGGATCTGGTCGCGCTGCACTAGTTCCCTATCGAGCATTTGATCCGCTTGTCCCGAAATCCCCATCACAATAGAGCGGGGAGAGCCGTAATTGATGATGCAGAAATTGCGCGTATCAGTGCGCAGCAGCGCCTCTTCTAGTTGTAACTGCTCTAAAATGGGCGTTTGCTTGAGCACAATGCAGTAAAGGGGCATAACCATATATTTACCCTATCGTTTTTGCAGGGCAATCAGCAAGATCGAAATGTCGGCAGGAGAAATCCCTGAAATGCGAGAAGCTTGTCCCAAATGATCGGGCGTGAAGCGACTGAATTTTTGTTTGGCTTCTGTCCGCAATCCGACGACTTGGTTGAATTCAAATCCTTTCGGGATTCTGATTTCGTCGAGCTTTTCTAATTTAGCGACGTCTTTTTTTTGCCTTTCGACGTAGCCTGCATATTTGAGTTCCATTTCGATTTGCCCATTGAGATCAAAGCCCAAATCCTCTACTTGTTCTGGAAATGCGCGGAGCGCCTTTTCATAGCTCCAATCGGGACGGCAAATGAGCGAGGCCAACGAGACGCTTTTCCCATCGATGGATTTATAGCACTTCTGTAGGCGCGCCATCTGCTGGGCAATGGTGGCTTGTTTTTGGATGACTCGTTCATACTGCGCGTGGCTAATGAGTCCATATGGATAGGCGATGGGTCTCAGGCGCAGGTCGGCATTGTCTTGTCTGAGCAAGAGGCGATGTTCGGCGCGGCTGGTGAACATCCGATACGGTTCTGTCAGCTCGAAGCGAATGAGATCGTCAATCATCACCCCCAAATAGGCGTCGCTCCGCTTCAACACCAGAGGAGGACACTGTTTGGCTTTACAAGCGGCGTTGATGCCAGCCAAAAGGCCTTGACCGGCCGCCTCTTCATAGCCTGTAGTCCCATTGACCTGGCCGGCCAAAAAGAGCCCCTCGACGAGTTTCGTCTCGAGTGTCGCATAGATCTGATCGCTCAGCACATAGTCATATTCAATGGCGTAAGCGGGGCGCATCACTTCGGCCTTTTCTAGGCCCACCACGGTGCGGATCATCGCAAGCTGGACGTCGAAGGGGAGTGAGGAAGAGATCCCATTGACATAGACCTCATCGGTCGTGAGTCCTTCTGGTTCAAGAAAAATTTGATGCCGCTCCTTATCGGCAAAGCGGACGACCTTGTCCTCAATGGAGGGGCAATAGCGGGGCCCTACTCCCTGGATTTGTCCGCTGAATAAGGGCGACCGATCCAGGTTGTTTCGGATGATCTGGTGGGTCTCAGGAGTCGTATAGGTGATGTGGCACGAAATTTGAGGCATCCGCTCTTCAGGCTCGTCGTAGGAAAAGACGACTCCCAGATCCCCTGGCTGCTCTTCGCATCGAGAAAAGTCGATGCTTCTTTTGTTGATCCGAGGAGGGGTGCCTGTCTTAAGCCTTCCTAGACGAAAGCCTGCTTTTTCGAGCGAGGGAGAAAGACCACTTGCTGCTTTGTCGCCCCCTCGCCCTCCTGAAAAGTGAGTCGAGCCGATGTGGAGCAGTCCTCGCATGAAAGTCCCCGAAGAAAGGACGACTGTTTTGGCCCGGTACTCGATGCCCTCTAGCGTTTGGACGCCGAGAATGCGTCCTTCTTTTATCAGGAGATGTTCGGTTGTTCCTTGTTGGATTTCAAGGTTTTGAGTTCTTTCTAGGCGATGTTTCATCTCCAGGGCGTAGGCGGCTTTATCGGCTTGGGAACGGGGAGAGCGGACGGCGGGGCCCTTTGAGGCGTTGAGCATCCGGAACTGGATACTTCTTCGGTCGGCGATCTTCCCCATGAGGCCACCGAGGGCGTCGATTTCTCGAACGATGTGTCCTTTAGCGGTCCCTCCGATGGAGGGGTTACAGCTCATTTTGCCGATGGTATCGAGATTCATCGTGAGCAGGAGCGTCTGGACGCCCATACGGGCAGCTGCATGGGCAGCTTCACATCCAGCGTGTCCGGCTCCGATGACCAGGACATCAAATTCTTTAGGATAAGTCCACACGAGAAATTATTTTTTCTTATGGCGATCGCGACGGCGCCGTTTCTTCCGTTTGTGGCGGGCAATTTTGGCGCGGCGCTTTTTCTTTACTGATGACATAGGACCCTTGGTTTAAAAGGCTTATTTTATGCGATTCAGTTGTAAAAGTAAAGAGGATGTTTAGAGATTAGGGGTGCTCACCAATAGCCTCCACAACTGAGGAAAGAATTCAGGCCAAAATTGACCATTTCCTCCAAAAAACTCTGCTATCGCTTGCTGTTGTTTTTCATCATTCCTATTCGGGGGGGCGTCTAATACTACTTGGTATGGGGTCTCGAGTTCTGGGCCAATGTACTCTCCTAATTTAGGTTGTTTGATTCTAAGTTTGCCTGTACCTAAATGTAAAACAAGCTCTCGAGTACATACCATTTTAGGCTCGAAACCTTTGGTGTAAGAGATTTTGACAGCGTATAACTCGTTCTGGAATAGGAGCAGGTTTGTCTGTGTAACGAGGAATGCATAAGGAGTTGGATGTCTAAACAATAGTTCTGTACACTCCTGCTCGCTTAGGTCTTGTAGGCACTGACCATTAAAGATGACAGATCGACTCTCATTCCGGGGTAACGGGACCTGAAATGCTTTTAACTCAGCGAAGTTTGGTATTGGGTGAGCTGCTCGCGGAACGGGTACGGAGCTATTCAAAATAGGAGGATGAGCGTTAGGACCGAAAGGGAAAGAGGGGGGATAGCTTGGAGCTGCTATGGGTGCACCCCATGGGGCCTGGTGGGACCATACATGCGACGCTGGGTGAAGTTGGGGTGGGATGGGTGCTATCTGTCTGTGATTTTGCCATGGCCATTGAGTACTTGTGGGGGCGCTGACCGGTCCAGGTGCTGGCTGGGAAAGGAGGCCATGATGTCGGAACGAAAAGTGGGGAGATTGGGTAGGTGCGGGCATGGGGTTTGGTGGTAATTGCGCTGGCCATTGAACACGTGTGGGGGCGCTGGCCGGTTGAGATACTTGCTGGGCAAGGTCCGTATTTCTGAAGAAGTTGTAGGGGCCTGTTGAGGTTGGATTCTGTTGATGTTGAGGACTCGCCAGCACGCCCTGAGCCATTTGGGCTACCCGTACATTCTGAGATGCCTGTTGCTGTGGTGCCGCTGGGTTGGTGTTGAAAGGGCAGTATGGTTCTGCTGCTGGTGCTGGTGGATTGGTGTTGAAAGGGCAGTATGCTGGTGCTGGCTTGCCTCCGAAAGCGGGAAGTAATGATGGTCCGGACATTTTCACAGCTCCTAATTAAAAAAACAATAAAACGGAGAAGTTTATGTTGTTGCGCTTTTTAGCGCAACTTATTCTGGACTAAATGCCGAAAAGGCCTCTTTATTGGCCTTAGCGGCTTCCGGTTGGGAGTGCACGGGGGTGTAATTGGCGAATTGCCCGACCTCTTTGCGGAAGGTGAGGGTGATATCGCCCACGGGACCGTGTCGGTTTTTGGCAACAATGAGCTCGGCAAGGCCTGGCTTGTCATATTTGTCATAGTAGTCACGACGGAAGAGCATCATGATGATGTCGGCATCCGCTTCAATGCTACCGCTTTCGCGCAGATCGCTCATCATCGGACGGTGCCCTTGCCTCTCTTCCACTTTTCGTGAGAGCTGGGCTGCGCACAGGATCGGAATGTTGAGCTCCCGTGCCAAGTTTTTTAGCATGCGAGAAATTTCGGCGATCTCATTCTGCCGGTTCTCTTGAGAACGCATGTTGCCCGATCCTGCAACGAGCTGGAGATAGTCGATGACGATGAAGCCAATGTTGTAGGCCTCTTTCAGCCTGCGGGCGCGGGCTCTGAGGTCCGTGATCTTGAGTCCCGATTGATCATCGATGATGAGCGTGTGTTTTTGCATCATGTTGACTGTCGAGACGATCCGCTGGTATTCATTGCCAGATAACGAGCCGTTGAGAATTTTTTCTGATTCCACTTCGGCCTGCGAGCTGATGAGGCGATGGAGGAGCTGCGAGGCGCTCATTTCCAGTGAGAAAATGGCGGTGGGAATGTTGTTCTTGAAGCAGAGATTTTCAGCAAAATTGAGCGCAATGGCCGATTTACCCATGGCAGGACGCGCTGCTAAAATCATCAGGTTGGAGTTATTAAAGCCATTTAACATTTTATCAATGTCGAGGAAGTGGGTCGGGATGCCGGTGATGCCGAGATCATTGGGTCCTCGCTCTTTGTACTTTTGCTGCCGCTCTTGCAGCTCTTTGAGAAAGGGAAGCTGCGATTCAGCTTTGAGGCCAGACAAGAGGTCTTTGATGGCAAGGCCGGGTGCGTGTTGATTGTCTTGCGAAATCTGAAAAAATTGGGCCT
>JACQAR010000064.1 GCA_016194825.1 Chlamydiia bacterium | reverse complement strand
GAGCCAATTGCAAAACTCATTTACCCGGGAAAATCGCCCTTTTGTGGCCATTGCCGTTCCTTTTCCTCGCCCAACCCGCTAGGGGTTGGCCTCGTCAAATGAACCGTGGCAGCTTTGCTGCCACTCGGCACTGGCCTCAAAATCATCGATTTTTCCTGGCAAAGCAGTTTTGTAACTGCCTCCTTCTTTTACTTCATAGCGAAAGGCAAACCCCTCTTTTTCCTTTTTCCCTGTGAGGAGAAGTTCGCTGTGTGCAGGGATTTTCTCTTCTAAGATGGCCGTGGCAAACAGATTGACGACCTCTTTTTGGATGAGCCGCTTCAGGGGGCGCGCTCCAAAGACAGGATCATATCCCTCATGAGCTAAATGCTCGATGACTTTGGGATCCCACTTGAGAGCGATGTCTCTTTCTTCGAGCCGCTCTGCCACTCGTTGCAGCTGAATGGCGACAATCTTTTCCATATCTTGGAGCTGGAGCGGTACGAAGGGGAGGATGTCGTCGAGGCGATTGAGGAATTCAGGGCGGAATGTGGAGCGCAAAATGGGTTCGACGATGCTGAGGATCTCTTCTTTGGTCCAAGCGCCTTTTTTCGACTCCATTTTTTGCAAAAGCAAGTCGGAGCCGAGGTTGGAGGTCATGATGAAAAGGGCGTTTTTGCAGTTGACCTTTCTTCCTTTTCCGTCGGTGATGCGCCCTTCATCAAAAATCTGGAGCAAGATGTTGAAGATGTCGGAATGGGCCTTTTCCAGCTCGTCAAAGAGGACGACCGAATAGGGGCGTCGTCGGAGCGCCTCAGTGAGCTGTCCTCCTTCTTCGTAGCCGACATAACCAGGCGGCGATCCAATCAGGCGGGAGACGGCATGCTTCTCCATGTACTCAGACATGTCAATCCGGACGATCGCATCTTCTTTGTCAAAGAGCTGCTCCGCTAGCGCTTTGACGAGCTCTGTTTTCCCCACTCCTGTAGGTCCGAGGAAGAGGAAGACTCCCATCGGACGATTGGGGTCGCTCAGCTGCGCACGAGAACGGCGAATCGCTTGGCTGACCGCTTCAATGGCCAAAGGCTGACCGACCACTCGCTCGGAGAGGTGCTGCTCCAGTTGCAAGATTTTTTGGGTCTCTTTTTCCAGCATCCGCTCTACAGGGATACCGGTCCATTTTGCGACGATTTGGGCGATGAGCGCTTCGTCGACTTCTTCAGGAAGGAGTCTCTCTTTGAGTTGGCGCAAACTCTTTTGCGCCTCTTCGATCTGCTTTTGCATGGCCGGGATTTTTGCATAGCGCAACTCTGCCACTTTATTGTAGTCGGCTTTTCGCTCTGCTTCTTCTTCTTGGAAGTGGAGTTTTTCGAGAGCGTCTTTCTTTTCTTTGAGCGATTGGAGATAGCTCTTTTCTTGGTTCCAGCGAGAGCGGAGGTGGGCAAGCTCTTCTTTTAAAGCCGCGATCTTTTTGTCGAGATCCTCATCGCTTTTGCTTTCTCTTTTGAGCGCCTCTTGTTTGACGAGGAGTGAGGAGAGTTCTCGCTCTTTGCGGTCGATGGGAAGGGGAAGGCTTCCAATCTGCATCCGGATCATACTCGCTGCCTCATCCATCAAGTCAATCGCTTTGTCAGGAAGGCGCCGATCGGTGATATAGCGAGAGGAGAGAAGAACCGCGGCATGGAGCGCGCCTTCTGTGATGTGTACGCCGTGAAAAATCTCGTAGCGCTCTTTCAGACCGCGCAAAATGGCTTCGGCATCATCCGGGCTAGGTTCTCCTACTGTGACTGGTTGGAAACGCCGCTCTAGAGCCGGATCTTTTTCGATGTATTTCTGGTATTCATTGAGCGTGGTCGCGCCAATGCAGTGGAGGGTGCCTCGTGCTAAGGCAGGCTTGAGGAGATTGGCAGCATCCATGGAGCCTTCTGCGGCACCAGCTCCGACGAGCGTGTGCACCTCATCAATGAAGAGAAGGATTTGGCCGTCACTTTTTTCCACTTCGGTCAAAATCCCTTTCAGCCTCTCTTCAAACTCGCCACGAAATTTGGTTCCTGCGACTAAGCTGCCCATGTCGAGGGCAAGCAGCTCTTTTTGCTTTAAAGAATCGGGCACATCTCCTTGCACAATGCGGTGTGCCAGCCCTTCGGCAATCGCAGTTTTGCCGACGCCTGGCTCGCCGATCAACATGGGGTTGTTTTTGGTGCGGCGCGATAGAACTTGGATCGTTCTGCGGATCTCTTCATCTCGACCAATAACGGGATCGAGTTTCCCCTGTTTTGCCAAAGCGGTGAGATTTTTGCAGAATTTTTCCAGTGCCTTGAGATTCCCTTCACTGCCTGGAGAATCCATGTGACGGCCGCCTCTTAATTTCTGGATATCCGCTTCGATTTGCTTGAGCGATTTTTTTGAGAGGCGTGTTAACGAGGCAAGAGGTTCAATCGGTTTTTCCCAATATGCAATGAAGAGATGATCACTGCTGATGTAGGTATCGTTCCACGATTTGGCTACTTGATCGGCTTTCTGGATCTTTTGCTGTAGACCGACTGCGATTTGCGGTGTTGATGGTTGTCCTGTATAGGTAGGCAGGGAGTCGAGAGCAGTTTCTAGTTGTTTGAGTAAAAGGGCAGCATCGATGCCCACTGTCTGGCAGATCGAGCTAAAATAGCCGTCAGGCTCGAGTAGAAGAGCGCGCAAGAGGTGATTTTCGCTCACTTCGATGTGGTGATTCGCCGTAGCATGCTGAAACGCCTCTTCGAGGGCTTGTGCTACAGCTTCGGTAAATTGTGGGGCCATAAGAATACCTTTTCTGTGGTGGCAAGATTACCAAAAAATCTGATATAATGACAGATATGAGACATGCCCTGACTTATGACGACGTAGCACTCGTTCCCCAGTTCAACAATATCCCTTCACGGACAGAGCCCTCTTTGGAAACATGGCTCACCCGTAAATTAAAAATTGGGATCCCGGTTTTGGCTTCCAATATGGATTCTGTGATCAGTGAACCGCTCGCAGAGATCTTGATCGAAGAGGGGACGATCCCGATTTTTCACCGCTTCACGAGCCTGCACGAGCAGCTCAAATGGGTCAAAAAATACCGGGATAAAACCTTTGTCTCCTGCGGTATCCAAAAAGTAGAGGATACGCGTAAATTGTTGGATGCAGGGGCGTTAGGGGTTTGTATCGATGTCGCTCATGGCCATTCTGATCGGATGTTTCGGATGATCGAAGAGATCAAAAAAGCCCATCCTGAAAAAGAGGTGATTGCGGGCAATGTATGCACCGCAATGGCGTACCATGATCTCGTCAATGCAGGGGCTGATGCAGTGAAGGTGGGGGTCGGTCCTGGCGCTGCCTGCACGACGCGGATGGTGACCGGTTTTGGGGTACCTCAGTTCACCGCAGTACAAGATTGTGCCCGCATTGCAGAAAAGCTCCGAGTGCCACTCATTGCCGATGGGGGAATCCGCAATAGCCGTGATGTGGTACTCGCCCTGGCTGCCGGTGCTAGTACGGTGATGGTTGGGAAGCTCTTTGCTTTGACTGAAGAGTCGGCGGCGCCAAAAAGGAAGGGGAAAAAAGGGAAAGAGGCAAAATTCCGGGGGCAAGCCTCCGCAGATTTTCAAAATGAATTTTATGGTGGGCTCAAAGCGAAGACGGTGGCTGAAGGGATCGATTTTTGGGGGCCTGTTTCAGGAAGCGCCGCCTCTTTGCTCGCGAATTTATTGGGCGGCATCCGCAGTGGCATGACCTATGGCGGTGCCCGGAGCATCAAAGAGCTCCAGAGAAAGGCCGAATTTGTCCAGGTCACTGCTACCTATATCCAGGAAAGTAAACCCAGGCCGGATTTATGAACCGATCCCGATATTCGTTAAGTTTGCTTTTTGCGCCTTTTTTGCCATCTTTTGAGATGGCTTCTTGGTCTACATTTCAAGTATGTCCTACGAAGCCATCTCAAAATCTGACAAAAAAATGCATCAAAAATCAAAAGTTAAGAATATCGGGATAGGTTCATGGTAAAAGATTTTTTACATTCCGATAAGAAGATCTATGATTCGGTCCATGGCTTTATCCCCTTCGATGAATTTGAAAAAGAGCTGATCGACTCTCTTCCGTTCCAGCGGCTCCATTATATCCACCAGCTCGGGATTGCCTACATGGTCTATCCGGGCGCCACCCATACACGGTTTGAGCATTCGCTCGGAACCATGGCGATGGCGACACTGATCTTTGACAAGATCTGTAAGTCGATCCGCCCAGATGTATTCCACTTTGTCCCGCGGAAGGGCTCTTCTGACTATCTCTATTGGAGACGGGTGCTCCGGATGGCCGCATTGTGTCATGATTTGGGACATCTGCCCTTTTCTCATGTTGCAGAAAAAGATCTTTTGGGAACCCTTGGCCATGAGCACTGGACGCTCAGGATCATCGACAGCCCTTATCTCAAGCCGGTCTGGGACAAGCTCCGCCAAGCTCCTGCCTATCTCGAAGAGCTCGTGGAAAGAGATATCGTTGAGGATATCAAGAAAATCTCCATCGGCGAAGCAAAGTGGAAGGCAGCCACCGGCAAAACATTTACTCCCTGGGAGAGAATCGTCTCTGAAGTAATCACCGGAGATTTTTTTGGTGCAGATCGGATTGATTATCTGCTCCGCGATGCAAAGAGTACAGGGGTTGCCTATGGCCTTTTTGACTATCAGCAATTGGTGGAGATGCTGCGTATTCTTCCTTCTGCTGAGCACGGGGGGGATGAATTAAGGCTCGGGATCGATGAGCATGGGTTGGAGGCGTGTGAGGCTCTATTACTCTCCCGCCATTTCATGATCCGGCGCATCTACCAATACTCTTCCGTGAGGGCCTATAACTTTCACCTCCGCCGCTACATGAAGGCGAGCTTTTCTCGAAAAATGCTCGACAGCGTTGACGATTTTCTTGCGACGAGCGATATCGATGTGATTGCGGCGCTGAATAAAGCGGCCAAAGATCCGACGCTTCCTGGACATGTCGATGCCAAATCGGTGATTTTCCGCAAACACCGCTACCGAGCGATCTCTTTGCCTGCCAATATCACTGAAAAAGAGATGAAAGATTTTAAAGCAAAAAACAAATTGAGCGATAACGACATCGAGTGGGAATTTGCCCAGCCAGAGCCGATTTCGATCCACGAGCGCTTTTCTTTCCCCGTATCACGCCGCCACGTGCTGATCCAGAAGGCATCAGAATGCTCCGAGCTACTCTTAAAAACTCCGACCCACCGGCTCAATTGGGTCTATATTTCTCCGCAGCATGATTTGAGCTTAGTCCAGTTCTTAGATAGTAAGAGTTCGTCGTGAGCTTTTCCCAAGCAAGCCAATTGCAAAACTCAAAAGCAGTTTTGCAACTGTCTCGA
The DNA here is from genome assembly GCA_016194825.1 of Chlamydiia bacterium. Lineage (GTDB taxonomy): Bacteria > Chlamydiota > Chlamydiia > Chlamydiales > SM23-39 > JACQAR01. The sequence goes on along the minus strand of JACQAR010000064.1, from coordinate 8,996 downwards.
GCTGAAAAAGGGTTCATTTTTTTGGCGATGCTCATTTGTTTTTGCATAGGAGCAGAATATGCCATTTCTCGCCCTGCCAGCATCTCCCTTTTTGTGAGCACCTTTTCTGCGGCGGCAATTCCCTGGGCGTGGCTGGCCACTGTCCCACTCAATTTGGCCGCGGTCTATCTGTATAACCGCTTTTTGCCCCGAATGGGTCCTTGGAATATGGTGGCGATATTCATTGGGCTGATCCTGACAGTGCACGTGGCTTGTGGCGCTTTTCTCTCCAGTTTTCCCAAACTCATCTTTTTGCAATATGTGTGGAAAGATCTTTATATCTTATTCATGTTCAAGCAGCTTTGGTCGCTGATCCATGCGACAATCGCAGAATCTAGAGCCAAGTACCTCTACGGCATCATCTTTGGTTGCGGGACGCTCGGCTCCATTATGGGGAGCATCGTTCCGGGCTTTTTCGCTGTGGATATCGGCTCTGAGCAGCTCTTCTATCTATCGATCCCAATCTATTTAGTAGCCCTTTTTTGTTATCGATGGGCTTTTCGCCTTTCTGGTGTGGAGACCAAGACCTATCCGACTGAAGATCCGCGCCCACGAGAGGGCGTCCAGATGATTCTGCGCAATCGAGTGCTCCTCTCGATTTTGTTGTTGGTCGTTTTCATGCAGATCTCAGTGGCGCTTGTTGAGTATCAGTTCAATACCCATCTTGAGCTATCGATTCTTGAGAAGGACATCCGGACAGCTTACTGTGCAAAAATACTCGGTATTACCAATTTTTTGAGCGCTGCTCTGCAGCTCATCGGCAGCTATTTCCTCGTGCACTTCTTAGGGACGCGCCGCACTCATCAGTTCATCCCGCTTTTGCTTCTCAGTAGCGCCGCCTTGAGCTTTGCCATTCCCAGTTTTGTCTTTGTGAGTTTCTCCTTTATCTTTGTCAAAGCGATCGATTTTTCCCTTTTTGGCGTTGTCAGAGAAATGCTCTATATCCCACTCAAGTTCGACGAGAAGTACCGGGCAAAGGCAGTGATTGATGTTTTTGCCTACCGAACGGCAAAAGCGTTCATTTCGCTTTTGCTCTTGTCTTTGCAGCTCTTTTTAGGAGAGAGGCTCTTGCAGCTGGCCAGTTGGATGTCGGTGGCGCTTTTTGCCGTCTGGTTCTTGTTTGTCCTCTTTTTCCTCAGGCTTGACGAGAAAAGCCTCATGACCGATTAAACAGGTATGGCAAAAAAGAGAGATACTGTCGCTATATCCCTTACGGGACCCGACCTGCTTTTCGATCCGATGCACAATAAAGGGACTGCGTTCAGTGAAAGGGAGAGGAAACTCTTTCATCTCCACGGACTTTTACCGCCCCATGTCTCCACTGTCGAGGAGCAGATCTCCCGCCTCTATGAAAATATCCAGCATCGCAAAACTCCCATCGGCAAATACCAGTTTTTGCGCGATCTGATGGGGCGCAACATGATCCTCTTTTATCAATTTTTAGATCGGTATGCTGAAGAAATGCTCCCCATCGTTTACACCCCGACAGTGGGCGAGGCGGCTCTCGAATATAGCCAGCTGTATGTGCAGCCCAAAGGGCTCTATCTCTCTTATCCCCAGGCCAAGAAAATCGATGCGATCTTCAAACAGTATCCCTATCGCGATGTACAGGTCATTGTAGTGACCGATGGAGAGCGGATCTTAGGTCTTGGTGATCAAGGAATTGGGGGCATGACGATCCCTGTGGGAAAATTATCGCTGTATACTCTATTTGGGGGGATCCATCCATCCAAGACCCTGCCCATCCTGCTCGATGTGGGGACCAATAACCCCCAACTCCTGCAAAACCGGCTCTATCTCGGCTGGCATCATAAACGGCTGATCGGCAAGCAGTATGCCGCCTTTGTGCACCTCTTTGTGCAGGCGGTAAAAAAGTATTTTCCGAAAGCTCTTTTGCAATGGGAAGATTTTGGACAGGCCAATGCGCGCCCGCTGTTAGAGCGATACCGAAAAAAGATCCTCTCCTTCAATGACGATATCCAAGGCACCTCTGCTGTCACTTTAGGCGGGCTCAATGCTGCGCTCCAAATCACAAAACAAAAGCTGACCGAGCAAAAGATTGTGATTTTTGGCGCCGGCTCTGCAGGGACAGGCATTGCAGATGGGCTCGTATTGGAAATGATGGAGCAAGGGCTCAGTCGCCAGCAGGCGGCAGCGCATATCTATCTCATCAGCATCGATGGTCTCATCCATTTTAGCACCAAAGAGGTCTATGAAAGCCAAAAACTCTACGTAAAAACACATGCAGATCTGAAGGGCTGGAAGATTTCAGGAGAGAAAATTACGTTGATGGATGTGGTGCGCAATGCCCATCCGAGCATCTTGATTGGCGTCAGCGCTCAGGGAGGCGCCTTTACCAAAGAAATCGTCCAAGAGATGGCGCGCCATATCAAAAGGCCGATCATTTTCCCTCTCTCGAACCCGACGGCAAAATCCGAGTGTACGCCTCAAGAAGCTTTAGAGTGGACGGAGGGGAGGGCGATTCTCGCTACTGGAAGTCCTTTCGAGGGAGTATGCTACAAGAACAAGCAGTATCAGATTGGGCAATGCAACAACGTCTATATCTATCCAGGGATGGGGGCCGGAGCTGTCGCTTGTGAGGCGAAAGAGGTCACTGACCGGATGTTTCTAGCAGCAGCAAAAACGCTCGCCCTCTATTCGCCGGCCTTGAAAGACCCGACTGCTTCGCTCTTTCCGCCGATTGCCAAAGTACGAGAGATCTCTCGGCATATCGCCATTGCGGTTGCGAAACAGGCCATCCGGGAAAAAGTATCCAGGATGAAAAACTCCCAGCTCACAAAAAAAGTGGATGAACTGATGTGGGAGCCTCACTATCCGGAGTTAGAACGTAGAGAATGAGGGTAGATTACATCAGCGCAGAGCCGCGAAGCGCGGAAGCAGAGGCTAGAGAGTGCGCAGAGAAAAAACGTACATTCATTTTTTTCTCTGCGCGCTCTGCGCTGATGAAATTCAGTGCTTCCCCAGTAATTCTGTCACTTTGTGGTAATTCGGCTCGTGGGTGATTTCAGCTACGAGTTCTGAGTACAGCACGTGGTCTTTTTCATCCAGCAGCAGCACAGCTCTGGCCAAAATCCCGGCCAGGGGCCCGTCTTGGATCAGCAAACCGTAGTGTTTCCCAAATTCTTTGTCGCGCATCATGGAGAGAGTGAGCACATTATGCACATTTTCCGCTTCGCAAAAACGCTTTTGGGCAAAGGGGAGATCGGCAGAGATTGTGAGGATCACAATGCCTGGATGTTTTTTCGCTGTCTCATTGAAATGTTTGGTCATTAGGCTGCAAGTTCCTGTATCGAGGCTCGGCACTGTGGCGAGAATCTTTTTCTTCCCATGAAATTCAGCTAACGTGCGGTCTTTTAAGTCTTTATCGACCAATTTGAAATCAGGAGCCTTCGTCCTCAGTGGAGGAAGGTTCCCGACTGTGCGAATTCGGTTTCCTTTCAATGTGATTTCAGCCATAATTGATGTCCCCGGTAAAAAACGGTTAACAGAAAAGCGATAGTACGCTAGATGGAAATTATGAGGAAGATATTTTGGGCTCTTTTGTTTTTTGCTGGCTATATCTATGTGACCACTTCAGGGAAGGAACACATTTTTCTCGAAAAGGGAAAAGCGCTCTATTCAATGATTTCTGAGTGGTTCGAAGACGCCGAGCTCGATTTTCACATGCAAAAGCCAAATCGAAAATCGCGTCGGCGTTAATTTGTGTGAAGAGATGCCAGTATCATATACTGATCGTGATTCAAAAATCGGTTCTGCCGGCGTCGGACAGCCGCCGCTTTTGAGCCCGTCTGCATTGCTCAACTTATTCAAGTTGAGCTGCTTCGACGCCGGCTTTGCCTGGCTCAAAATCGGGGCGCCTCCTTGGCATCTCCCGATTTTTGAATCTCTCTCAGTATACACCCACCCGAAGAACCTATCCGAATAAAATTTTTCGTCGCTTTTGGGGATTGTTTTGGCCGCTTTTCCGCCTTTATCCAACAAACAACATGATGAATCCGGTTGCCGCTAAGGCAGAGCCGAACACTTTCTTGATGACGGGAATGGGCAACACCAAAGACAACTTCGCGCCGATGGGTGAGGTGCATAAAGAGCAAAGCCCTATGCTAAACCAAGCGGGAATATCAATATACCCCAGCTGATCGAGACTAAAAGTGCCATTCGACCAACCCAAGAGGATAAAAAATACAGATCCCATCACTGCCGTCAGCAGCGTCGCTGCAGAAGAGGTTCCGATCGCATTTTTCATCGGAACTTGATACCCGAGCAGAATCGGAACGGTAAAAATCCCACCCCCTACGCCAAGCAGACTTGAGGCTGTACCGACGCTCGCTGCGACGTAGCTCAGTGAGCGGTTGGGGTGAGAGGCGATTTTTAAAGAGGGGAGGCGAGAAAAAAAGAAATAGGGACCGAGTAACAGAGCGGCCAGGCCAAACACAATCCGAAGGCTCTCAGTGGGAAGAAAATAGGCCAGCGTTGCACCCAGCGCTGTTCCGAATAACAGACCCGGGAATAGGAGCTTTAAAATGGATGGGACAATCGCTTTTCGCTTCCAATGGACCATGCTCGATCCTAGAGCAGTAAAACAGGTAGAGGCCAGGGAAGTAGAAATGGCCGTTTGCATCAGGTGCTCACCTCCATATCCGTAGTGCTGCAATAGGTAATAGAGTCCAGGGACGGTGATGACGCCCCCGCCAATGCCCAATAGTCCGCCGATAAACCCTGAACAAATTCCGAGCAAAATGAAGGCAATGATCATGTTAAAACATTTAATATCAATCTTTCCTCAAAAAATCAATAAAACGTTGTAACTTAAGAAAAAAATCGCTATACTCTTGCCGAAAAATTAAGGAAACCATGTCTGTTCAAGGCCCTCCTAATCTTACGCCGGAGCTCGCCGCTACGCTGTTGGCCGAATTGCTGAAAAGCATGATGGAAGTTCCCTCTGCTTTGCCTGAGGCTGAGGGGCAAAGTCCGAGTGCAACCACCAGTGCAATCTGGGCAGAGAAGGTCTTCGTTCCTCCTGACTCGAAATGGGAGCGCTCTTTTGTTCACACTGTGAGACAGCTTCTCCAGCCTACGACTGCTATGTCTACTTCGGAAAGCCCCGCTCCTCCTTCTCAAAAGCTCCCCGATGTCGCGACTTCTCGTCCTAGCCCAACGCCTTCTGCCAAACAAAAAGAAGCACCAGCGGGTGTGGCCCAGCAAGAGGGGAAGCCTTTTTTCCCTCCTTCTCAAGTGCGCTTAGCAATGCAAATGTTAACGGCTCTCGTCCCCAAAACGGAAAATGGCGCGCCGATCACCCCGGAAAAACTCAAAGCACTTGTGCAAGAGCTGATCCAGGCAGTCGGTCGCAAAGAGATGGACCGCTCCGATGGAAAAGCACCCTCTCCATTTCCCCATGCAACAGTAGAAAAAAAAGAAGTAAAAAAGACCATCCCCTTTGTGGTCTCTTCTACAGCTGAAAAAGAAAAGCCCCCGGAGAAAATTACTGAAAAGAGACAGGTTGCAAAAGAAGAGGCTCCGAAAATGCAAGAGTCGAAATCGAGTGCGGCCCGCTCGCATCTTTCTGCTACGTTCTCTGCCAAACAAGAAACGCCAAAAACGGTGCCTTTTCAACCACAGCCAAAAGAAGCTCCGACACCGACTTCAAAACTTCCCGCTTTTCCGCCGCCTCAATCTAGAAGTGTGCCTCCAGAACCCTCCAAGAGCCCTGTCGTCGCTTCTCCCCAACCCTCATCACCTCCGCTGCCACTCAAAACTCCCGGTACTGAGCGGGGCGCGAGCCCATCTATGCCCACTCCTGTACAGCCCCCTTCTTCTCTACCTCCTCGTCCTGTACCCAATTCCTCGGTTCAGCCACTCTTTGCCCCTGATATGGCGTCGAAAAGCAGGTCGATGGGAGAGCCGAATCCTACGCAGGTCTTAGGTCCTTTTGTCATCTCACCGCTTGCGCCGATTGCTACAAAACAGAAGAAAAAAACTGCGGAAGAAAAAGGCGAGGACGAGGCTGAGCAAGAAGAAAAGCAGTGATGAGAGGGTATTTAAATACCCTCTTAGAATCTCGGGCGCAAATAGATGCGCTGGCAGAAAAACGTATAGAGGTCGTCGATGGAAGGGGTAAGCCATCGGTTGGTGCACCGCTGGCGCAATAGATTATGTTCGTTGATGCTGAGTAAAGGCTCTACAGTCATTAACATTTCTGCAATATCAGCTTTTCTTAAGTGCAGGTGTCCAAACACGGTGCGTGCTTTTTTGTTTAACCCAAAATCTGTAATCCGCGCTTTTGCCTGTTGTGTGTTGGGATCGATTGCAATCAAGACATTGCCCATGTGAAGATCTCGATGGAAAATATTTGCTGCATGCATGCTTTTTACCCCCAGTAAGATGTCGTGTGCTATGTCGAGTTTTTGCTGCCGGGTCAGCCGTTGAAAATTCTTTCCATATAGGCAATCGGATAGAGAACTGTCCATTTTTTCTTGGACATAGGCCGTTTTCCATTTCTGAGCTGGCTGTTTCAGTTTTAGGTATTTTGAGGGTCTACTATAGGAATGGATAGCAAAAGTCTGAATGATGCCTGGTTTCCCATTGAGTCGTTGGATGTATTGGAGCTCTTCTTGTCCAATGGGATGTTGTCTACTAATATCGGTGACAGACCGAGCCAAAAGTTCTCCTGTTGCATAACACAACGCTTGCGTAGCGCGTTTAGAGACTCCTTGGCCTAAAACGGGATCTTTCATTTTTTTTCGGTTCAAGAGGACAAACACGGAATCGGTTTCGGGGACATATTGGACGGTGCGAGGCAAGTTTGGCTCCTCGTCAGGATGAATCATCACCGCTCTTCTATCGGCTCGCCACGCCGGCAGCTGTGCTTCAATGTACGCATGAACTTTTTGGGCATCTTCCTTGGAAAGATGGGTCTCCAAAGCTTTTAAGTGTTCTGCTGGCCTCAGACGTGGCTTAGAAGAGGCTATTGCCAAATCACACAGCACCAAGGTGCCATAGTCGGGGTAAGGGGTGAGAGTCTCAGCGGGAGTAGGGGGGGGTGGCGGAGGGGTGGGAAAATAATGTTTTAACAGACCCCCGACCACTGCAATCGCAGCACTGGCTGCCATGATTTTAGCGAGGGAGGCGTAGCGGTATGCGACAATGCCTGTTGTGAATAGAGCGGCTGTAATTGCAGTTGTTTGATAGTTAAATGCTGTTTTAATCGCGTTCATTAAATGATTATATCAAATTTGTTGATATAATCAAATATCAATAAAAAATTTAATTAAACAATTCTGGACTGCCAGAAACAGGGCAGTTTGTCTATAATCCCAAACATGCTATGAGCGGAAATATGGCGAAAAAATACGATGAGAGCACCGTCCAGTCGCTCGACCCTTTAGCCCATATCCGGATTCGACCCGGCATGTACATCGGCCGTCTCGGAGATGGGTCTCACCCCGATGACGGGATCTACGTCATGCTGAAGGAAGCGATTGATAACTCGGTCGACGAATTCATCATGGGCCACGGTAAGAAGATCGAAATCAGGCTCAATGAGAAAACCGCTACCGTCTCTGTCCGTGACTATGGCCGCGGCATCCCACTGGGCAAAGTACTCGAATGTGTCAGCCAGATCAATACCGGCGCCAAATACAATGATGATGTATTCCAGTTCTCGGTGGGACTCAATGGCGTAGGCCTCAAAGCGGTCAATGCCCTCTCCTCCCATTTCACTGTCAAAAGTATACGGGAAGGGGAGTTTGTTGAGCTCAGCTTTGCTAAGGGCGTCCTCAAAGATAAAAAGAAAGGAAAGACCAAAGAAGAAAGCGGCACCTATGTCGAGTTCACCCCGGACGGAACCATATTCAAGAAGTTTGGGTTTCGTAACGATCTTATACTCAAAAGACTTTGGCATTACGCGTTCTTGAATGTAGGGCTGACGCTTCTCTTCAACGGCCAAGAGATCCGCTCCGAGAACGGCCTTTTGGATTTGCTCAATGAAGAGGTGAAAGAGGATCGTCTCTATGAACCTCTGCATTATCGCGGTAAGCACATCGAGTTTGCCTTTTTGCACTCCTCAAGCTATGGCGAAACGTACTTTTCGTTCGTGAACGGCCAATACACCCATGACGGCGGCACCCATCTCTCTGCTTATAAAGAGGGGATATTGAAGGGAGTCAATGACTATGCAAAGAAGAATTTCCAAGGGATCGATGTGAGAGAGGGGATTGTGGGAGCGATCCTCGTAAAAGTGAAAGACCCTGTCTTTGAATCGCAGACCAAAAACAAGCTCTCGAACAACGAAATCCGCGCTCCTATTTTACAAGAGGTCAAGGATGCAGTACAAAGCCTTCTTTATAAAAATGAGGAGACGGCCAAGAAGATCATCGACAGAATCCTATTCAACGAAAAGCTGAGAAAAGAGCTGGCGGCAGTCAAAAAAGAAGCCAAAGAAAAACAGAAAAAGATCTCCTTTAAAATTCCTAAACTGCGCGACAGCAAATACCACTTTGGCGATGGGTCCAAAGAAGGGGAAAATTCGGTCATTTTCCTCACAGAAGGAGAGTCGGCCTCTGCCTCTATTGTGATGACTCGAGACCCCTTTACTCAGGCCGTATTCTCGTTACGCGGAAAACCGCTCAATGTGCATGGGATGAAGCTCGAGCAGCTCTATAAAAATGAAGAGATGTACAATCTCATGTCCGCGCTGAATATCGAAGAGGACCTAGCGAATCTTCGGTATAACAAAGTGATCCTTGCTACCGATGCCGACGTGGATGGAATGCACATCCGCAATCTGCTCATCACTTTTTTCCTCACCTACTTTGAAGGGCTCGTCCTCAACGGCCACCTCCACATCTTGGAAACGCCTCTTTTTAAAGTGCGCAATAAAGAAAGGACGATCTACTGTTATTCTGAAGAGGAGAAAAAAAAGGCGGAAAAAGAGT
>JACQAR010000063.1 GCA_016194825.1 Chlamydiia bacterium | reverse complement strand
GATCTTCTAAGGGCATTTTCGATTTCATGACCATCGTAGGATTGGTGGTAATCCCAGATACAAACCCCATTTTCACACCCTTCTCAATCGCCTCCATATCTGTCGTATTCAACCAAATTTCCATAGTCTCTTAACTCTTGCTCAATTATACTTAAGTGAATTCAAAAGTTGGGAATTTGGCAATGCCGGCGCTCCAGATTTGAAGAAGCGCAGCGACGTCGAAGCAGCCCAACTTGAATAAGTTGGGCGATGCAGACGGCTTCAAAGATGGAGATGCCGACGAAGCCAAAAACCAACGTTTGAATTTACTTGAGTATATAGTTAAAGCAAATGGATTTTACACAATTTGTCAACTTTTTTATCGGCCTGCTTGTGATCTCTAATCCCCTTTCTGCACTTCCAGCGGTATTGCGTATCACGCGGAACCAAACGTTTGAAGAGAAGAGAAGAACAGGGTTGGTTTCCGCAGTGGCAGTCGGTGTGATCTTGTTGGTAACGACCTGGATTGGGCGCCCTCTTCTCATGATTTTGGGGATCCAGCTTCCGTCGTTCCAAGTCGCTGGTGGCTTAGTTTTGTTGATGATGGCCTTTTCTATGTTGTCTGCGCAAGCCAGCCCCATTAAACAGACCAGCGAAGAGGAAAAAGAAAAGCGCCCCTCTGGTGAAACGGGCGCCATCGTTCCGTTAGCCATTCCCATCATCGCAGGCCCAGGAGCGATCAGCACCATCATTGTGGAGATGAACCAATTCCCTGGATTTTGGACGCAAATCTTCGTCAGTATTTCAGCTCTCCTCGTTGCTTTGGTGATGGGGGTCTTGCTCTATTTTGCGAGTAATCTGGAGAGGGTGATTGGTCATTCAGGCATCAACATCATCAACCGATTGGGGGGTTTGATTTTGGCGGCGATTGCAATCCAAACGATGGGGACCGGCCTCATTGGAATGTTTCCCGCCCTTGCATTGAAATAGCAAAATCGGTAACGTGCAAAGAACCGCAAAATCGACGAAACCCTTTTATTGGGATAGGTTCAAATATGAGACTTGCACTATTGGCCATCTTCCCACTGGCCATTTGTTATGCTGGGAAACAAGAAGATATTCCCCCTCCCAAAAGTTCCAAAAATCCCCCTCCTTACGATGCTGATCTATTTCGGCGCGAAGAACAGGTGATTTCGATTGATGCGGAATTTCTCTTCTGGAGAGTGCAAGAAGGGTGTCTGGATTATGCGCTTGTCATGAATCACACAGCCTGGGGTCCTGCTCTAACGAATAACTATGCGCAAGGCAAACTCTGGCCTCAAACATGGAGCGGCGAGCCTGGTTTTCGCCTTACCTTAAGCTTTTTCCGCGCTCCCAAAATGTGGGAGATCATGGCCAGCTATACCCGAATGACCGGGCGCGGCTCTTCTCACATCAGCAAGCCGACTCCCTCACAAAATTACCTCACCGGTACCTGGCCACAGATCATTCCCGTTCTCTCTTCTGCTAAATCTCGTATTCACTTGAATTACAATCTCTTTGATCTACAGGTTGACCGCTTTTTCAATCCGAACCCTCACATGAGATTGCGCCTCATGGCCATTGGGAGTTTAGCTTGGATGGATCAGAATTGGGTATTTGAGTATTTCGACGCGCAAAGCGATAGAACCAAGACGCAGAACCGATGGGAGTACACGGCGGGTGGGCTCAAGACAGGATTCATGGTCGATTGGTTCTGGTGTTATGACGTATACATGACATTGAAGGGAATTGCAGGCGGCTATTTGGGAATGTATTCCAACCGCGCCTATCAAAATACGACCTATCCAACGGTCAATGCCACACCTGGAGTTCCTTTTCGCAATGCGTCTTATAGCGATGTGCGCGCTGCATTCAACTTCCAAATCTCAGTGGGTCCTTCTTGGCAAAGGAGCACGGCCAACAACCGGTTTGAAGTCTTTGCTGGCTATGAGCTGAACGGTTGGCTCAATCTGCACGAGGTGTACCGCTCGACAGCAGGTGCGGCTTCCGATGCTAAAGAGACGCTCATCAACAGCAGTATGCTCGCCTTACAGGGCCTAACGACGCGCTTTACAGTGGATTTCTAAGGCGTTAAAGTATATTCTACGCCAAATACCCGTATGGTTCCTTGCCCGGGAAAATTACCCGTGGCTTCATACTGCTGTGCTAATGCAGTGGCTAGGTGTCGGTAAAATTCTTCTTGTTTCTTATTGTAAGTACTATCTTTATGAGGATTGGGGGAAATGGCATACGTTACACGAGCATGAGTGCCATCTTTAGAAATGGTTAGTTTTCTAGGACCAGAACCTGTCTCGCATTCTTCAAAATAACGAAAAGGTTTCTCTCCTCTACCCTTACGACCGTGCAAATAGAGCTCACCCTTGACTCCCGGCTTTTCTTCTTGGACAGCGCCTATCTTTAGTTCTACAGGAGCCCAGTAGAAGGCCGCCATTTCCTTGTCTAAAACGTTCATTTGGTTGAGAATAAATTGTGCGCTTTGAGTTTGTGGATCCTCAGGATTGTAAACAGCCTGGCTCAGTGCGGTGTAAATATCTAATACCTTCAGTCCTTCGCTTTCTCCTTGGTGAATCGCATGCACTGCGCCTGAATGTAAAGACATTCTAGGTGCGCCGCTTTCTCCGGGATAAGTAGGAACCAAAGCTCGGTCGCTGCGACTGGCCTGGCGATTTTGTTCAGAGACAAACAGTTTGGCATATTGTCGTTGATCTTCTTTAAAATACAGTTGCACGGATTCTCCCACGCCAGGAGTAACAGTCAGAGGAACGGAAACAAATCTTTCTGTAGGGCAATGTATCACTTTAAAATCATGAGATGAGGTGCATGCTCCATCAAAAATCACCCTTTCGTCATTGTTATTTACACAATGTCCAACAGTAAGCACAAGGGTGGGGGCAATGGCTACCCCATTTCCAATAAATCTACCAAAAGCATCTCGTACTAAAATAGCAGCTTGGGATAGTCTGTCAACGGCAGCTGTTGCTGCAGGCTGTTGCGACAAAAACTCCTCAACTGAATATTCTCTAGCACTATTTGCGTAATGCATATCTAAGCTGTTGGAAATTGCCCATCCTGCTGTTCTGTTCATCTTCCTTTTTAACCTATCATCATCTTCTTGAATTGTTTTGGGATCGGAGAATTAAACGAGAGCATTTTTTCCGTAAAGGGGTGCTTAAATTCCATATGCAGAGAATGCAGACACATGCGGCCGATGGGGTTTTCTGTAGAGCCGTAGCGCCGATCCCCTAAAACAGGATGGCCTGCTAATTGACAATGCACCCGGATTTGGTGCTTCCGTCCCGTCTCCAGTCGGAGCCTCAAATAGGTGTATTTGGGCGAGCGTCTTTCTACCTCGAAGTGGGTGACTGCAGGTTTTCCATCTGGCGCTGCCACTACGTCATAAGAGGCAAGCTCTTTGAGTGGCACATTCCATGTGCCATGACTTTCTTTGAGATGCCCTTCAACAATCGCAAAATAGTGCCGCTCGATATCATGCCTTTCGAACAGATCCTTGAGCTTCTCTTCTGACTCTTTACCGCGGGCAAAGAGGAGAACGCCGCTCGTCTCTCGGTCAATCCGGTGGACAGCAAAAATCTGCTCGGTCCCTAAATAACGGCGTAACAGCCCCAGAGCGTGGCGATGGGCGTGCTCTCCGTCGAGGGGGACGCTGAGGAGCCCTTTTGGCTTGTCGATGGCAATCATATACCGATCTTCATAGAGAATCGTAATACCTGGGATTTTGGGGGCAGAAAAGGAGATGTGGGAAGAAACGACTTGCCCTTCTAGGAGCGACTGATCATCGCGGCTGAGCTTTTCTCCATCGACCTGAAAGCGCCCTCCCCGGATCCAATTCTGTAGGGTGCGACGGGAGCTATCGGGAAAAAGGTGGCGGAGGGCCTCCAAGGCCTTCATCGGGGCAGGGACACGGTATTCCATAGAGTAAACATTATAAATCAGGAGTGCGATTTTGACGTAGAGCTTTGATTAGGCCGCGGGTTTTTTTGGAGGCAAGCACCTTCTCCTGGGCTCGCTTGGAACGCTTGCGCTTCTGACGACGGATTTTCTCGATCGCCTGCTGCCGGGCGCTTTTTTCTTTAAGCATCTGATCCTCAATGCGATCGCATAGTTCTCTGCGGGCGAGGAGGCGGTTCATCTCTCGGGAGCGATCTCGTTGGCACTTGATCTCAATACCGGAGGGGGCGTGTTTTAAGTAGACGCAGGAAGAGGTTTTATTGATCTTTTGGCCGCCGCTGCCGGAGCCTAGGATAAATTTTTCTGTAAGGTCTTGTTCCTGAATGCCTAGTTTTTCCATCCGGGCAGCTAGCTGGTTCTTCTTTTCCTCTTTCATACTTCCAGTATATCAGAAATCCCTTTGACTCGATAGGGAGGGTATAGTATAATGGTTTCATAAAGTTATGGTAATTGCCATCCCTTTATGTAACGTAACATGTAGCCCTGGCTTGTCTTGGTCCTTTTTTCGCAGAACAAATTCCATGAAAAATCTGGCCGTAGCTTTTTAGGGTCTTTATTATATTTTTTTGGAGAACTATGAATCAGCAACAAAATCAAAAATTGTATGTGGGAAACCTCAACTTTGATGCAACAGAAGATCAAGTCCGCGAATTGTTCGGCAGCTACGGACAAGTTGAGAGCGTGAAAATCGTCATGGATCGATTTTCAGGCAGATCAAGAGGATTTGCGTTTGTCATGATGGACACACCAGATTCTGCAGGCAAGGCAAAAGATGCATTGAATGGCCAGCCATTCCAGGGCAAATCCCTGATGATTGACTGGGCAAGAACTGAACAGCGCGATGGCGGCGGCCGCTCTTTTGGCGGTGGCGAGCGTCGTGAGCGTCCAGCTGGCGGTGGCGGAGAATTCCGTCCACGTCGTGAGTGGGGCGATCGCGGTGGCGAGCGTCGTGAATACCGTGGCGGCGGCGATCGAGGAGATCGTGGCGGTTTCCACAATCGCTAAACCCAGCTTACACCTTTATAGGTGTGCGCAAAAGCCTGGTCCAAAAGACCAGGCTTTTTTTTTGAGTAAATCGACACGTTAATATACAATTTTTTTGAGGTTACATTTTATGTGGAATTAATTTGTTTTCTTTGGCTAAAATAGATGTGTTAATTTTTTTTTGACTCTACATAAATGGCAACTCCAGCACCTACTTCGCAAGATCGACTTCGAACCGCGGAACTTTGGCGAGAACTCAAGTACAGAGAATTCGTCGACCGGCTCCGACTTCAGGTGACTAAGGAGGAAAATGAAGACATCAGATTGGTCGCGTCAAAAGCCTTGGATAGGAGCATTGGGGAAACAAGAGAGCGTGCAGATGTAGATGTTTTAAAAAAACGGTTGGTTGTAAATTTGACGAATCTTTGTGAAGAATTTGCTATCCCTTCTGTTGATCCCTCTGGCTGGATCGGCCAGGCGAATAAATATGCCCTTGTTGCTTTGAAGCAGTTAGAGCAAGCGGATAGAATAGAAGCCGCTCCCCCTAGAAAAATCCAGTCGGATCTCTTCACAAAGTACATCAGTGGCAGTTCCGTTGCTCTCGAGATTCAGCGTTGGGATATCAATCAAGAGCACACAATTCCCATTCCTGACTATTTACGAGTGAGAATTTCCGACGCTATCCTCCATCAAATGAGGCTGTGCGGTAATGTCGATGTATTTGTCGGTTCGTCTGAAGACATGCAGAAATTCTACGCGGAATTAGGCTTCCGGATCCTAGGAGAAATGTGCACCAATAGTTCGATCCGGTTTTTCCTTGTCCAAAGTCGGTCCGATCCCAAAGTGCAAAAAGTGGTAGCTTGCAACGTGGTGAATGACTCTAAACTAGTCCATTTGCTGTTAGAATTGAGATATTCAAAAATCGACATGGAAACCGTACTGGTTCGAGGAAATGTCGCAATGCAGAGAGCTCTCTGTGCTGAAATGCTGCAAAATGAGTTTTTCAATCACGTCCCTCACGACGTCGACATTGCTTTCATTGGGACTCGGGCGCAGATTTTGATCGAAATGGCCAAAAGATTCTATCCCTTAGAAATGGCGGATGCAACAGCCCAAAGAAATGAAAAAGCAACAGCGGAGCATTTGTTGGGGAAGAAGCATCGGTTGAGGACAACCGAAGAATTGGGCGGGGTCTTTAGCTATTCGCTGGTTGAGATGGAAATTCAAGGCAAAAAGTGGTCTATCATCGCTCTCAAAATGCCGAATGGCGATCTCGCTTATCCTGCGACAGCCGAACTGATCCGGAGAGGGGTTCGCAATTTTGTCTTGTTAGGAGCTGGCGGATCGCTGGACGAAAGCGCTGCTCTCGGCAGTTATCAGTTGATCCAGTCCACGGTATTAAGGGATGGGACGCAGATCGATCTCGATAGAATCCCTCCTTTACCAGTACATCTGCCGGGTGTTCCTGTCCATAGAGGAAGGAAGAACGAGACCGTCTTGTCTCCTTTGGAAGAGACAGGCGTATGGCATCAAAGGGCATTGCAAAATAAAGTTCATTCGGTCGATTGCGAGACTTACCACATCGCAAGAGCTCTTCATGAGGCGTCGGGAGTTCCGATTCGAATTTTTCCAGGCCTATTTACCTCTGATGTGATTGGCTATAAGCCTCTGACCAATAAAGTGGGAGCCACTGCGCACACCCATTTATCCACTGTTGTCCAGTGTAGTTTAGATTCTATTGAGATGCCGAAGAGTCTTGGACCCGAACTGGAAACAGATGGACCGCCTCCTTCGATTCAACTCGACCCCGCATTTTTACCACGAAGTGAGGCGATCTTGAGAAGCAAGATCGGCGAATTTGCAGATTTTCTCCGATGGCATTTGAGACAAGTCGACGAACGGCTCCAAACCTTGAATTTAATGTTTGCAGGGAAGGGTTTACCTGAGCGGCTTCAAGCGTGCTCAGTTTGGCATGATATGCGAAAGTATCTGATATTGGAAACTGTCCGTAGACACATAATCCCGGCATTGAAAAAAGAAGGAATCGCTGTTGATACAACATGTTGCATTTTTACTCACACCAAATTCAGAGACCGTCACTATTCTGTGGCAGGGACATTTGCTCTCATCATGATCATCGACTTAAATTCGCCAGGAAAAAAGATCGTGAATGGATACTTACAACAACTCAGAGAAATTGGGATGCGAGTCGATTGCAGGTTCGTCCCTCGCCAACATTTCAAGCCCACTCCATACCATCTTTTACACCTCAACCAAACCTGGATGATCGGGGGGGCGGAGGATTTAGGGCGGGAGATTTTTGTTTTTTCCGATCAGCAACTCGCTGAAGCCTTTTGCGCTCTGATTGGAAAAAAAGATGGTGCGGGTCAAATAGGGGCAAGACTACAAGATGAGTCTTACAAAGAACAGTTGATGTCTGCCCTTCTCCGTTTAGCCGGATTCGAGCAATATAAGAAGGATCTGGAGGCATTCCCAGCAGATCCTTCGATCGCGCCGTATCCTTTTAAACAGCTTTTGAATGGAATGGCCGATTTGCTGTTCACATTGGGTAGCAACATAGCTATTTCATTAGAATGGTTGGGCGTTACCCTCTCCAATATTATCTCTAGACAAAAGAGTCGTAACGGGGTTCATCCGCTGCTAAGGTCGGAAGAAGAGACGGCTGTATTAACGATCAAGCACGTAAACAAT
>JACQAR010000081.1 GCA_016194825.1 Chlamydiia bacterium | reverse complement strand
TTCCACCGCTTTGATCAAGCCCATATTTCCTTCTTGGATCAAGTCGAGGAAGGAAAGGCCGCGGTTGGTGTATTTTTTTGCGATCGAGATGACGAGTCGCAAGTTGGATTCTACCATCTCTCGCTTGGCTTCTTGGCTCTTGTCCATCCAACGCTGGAGCATCCGGACATCTTTTTTGAACTCTTCGAGATTGCGTCCAGCTGCTAATTCATTGCGATAGAGCTTTCTTTTCGCCGCCGCTAATTTGCCAGCAGCGAATTTATTCTTTTCTGCACGCGGGGTCAATTCCTGCACTTCTTTTTCCAATTGCAAGAAGCGATCATAGGCAGCTAGGATCACTTCGCCAAAATCTTCAATGATGTTATGGCGACAGCAGAAACGGCGCAGATACGCCTGTGCCCGAATCCGGCATTTCTCGAGTGTTTCCAGTAACTGGACTTTCTCCTCTTTCTTCAGATGCGGATCGAGGCTTTGGACAAGCAGTTTTTCGAGAAGCTGATCCTCTCCCTTCATCAACTCGCACAATTTCAAGAGAAGATTGAGGTAATGGGCCTTGTCAGCGACCTCTTTTTCAGCAATGATTTTATCAAAACGTTCGCGGCCCGCTAAAAGATGGAGCGCAATCGAAATCGCCTCGCGAATCGAATAGCGAAAGCGCATGATGATTTTTTCAATCTGGATTTGGGCCTTTTCAATCCTCTTCGAAATCTCAACTTCTTCCTCACGCGTTAAGAGAGGGACTGATCCCATCTCTTTGAGATACATCCGGACCGGATCGTCTGATGTCCCTTCTGCTCGTTTGGGAAGACCTTCGAGCTCTTTGGCCTCTTTTTTTCTCTCTTTTTGCCTTTCTACTTCGGTTTGGTTGAGGACTTGGATATCCATTCCACTCAAGTAGATCAACACCTGGTCGATCTGCTCAGGAGAATCGAACGTCATTGGCAAGATATCATTGATCTCTTCGTAGGTGAGATACCCCTGTTCCTTGGCAATCGCAACTAATTCTTCAATTTTTTGCTGATGCTGAGGATTGCTAAAAGAAGATGCAGCTCCGCTCATGAAACTCTTTTACAAATTGCAATAAAACAATAACCCGATTCATCCTTATAACACAAGGAACCAATCCACTACAACCTTTAAATCCATGGCCCTCTATGCGTCCGACGGGGAGCAGATCGTTTCTGCCTTCGACGGCAATCCTCATGCCAACTACTGGTGCCTGGAGTGCGATCTGCCGGTCAAGCTCCGTCGCGCCCGCCGTCGCCTCCCTCACTTTTACCATCTCCAGCTCTCTCCTTCCTGCCGGCTTTACAGCAAAAGCGAGGACCATCTCCTCCTGCAACTTCAGCTCCAATCCCTTTTCCCTCAAGGAGAAGCGCACATTGAGCGCACATTTCCAGATCTGCGCCGCATCTCTGATGTGGTTTGGGAAAAAGAAAAAATTGCCTTTGAGATTCAGTGCTCTCAGATCTTCCCTCTTGAAGTCACGCGTCGCGTCGAGGAATACAAGAGCGCTGGCTACCAAGTTGTGTGGCTTCTCGACGATCGCGTCTACAATAAACGGATCCTCCGGCCTGCAGAAACACTCATGCGCCAGCAGGTCGGCTATTTCATCTCATTCCATCGCCACCAACCGAGTCTTTTCTACGATCAATTCGAAGTGCTTTCCGAAAGACGGCGCCACTTAAAAGGCCGCCCGCTCGCCATCCAACTGTTACGCCCTCGCCTCTTCCCGCCCCTCGAAATCCCCCTTACCTGGCCCCTGCAGATCCAAAAGAAAATCGCCACACACACACCCTTTTTTCCAGGGGACCGCTTAGACCGCGCCCTTAAATCAAGCATCTACCCCTCTTATGCATTTACTCTCGATAAGTGGGCTATGTTGGAAAAGAAATTCAGAAGAAACCCCATTTTGGAATGGTGGAAAAAATGGATCGCAAAACCTATTTCAAAACGCTTAGATCTTTGGATTACGCATTGGCATTAACAAACAACGAACAAGGCATCTTCCCACGGCAAAGGGGAAGACAATCCAATCAGCCAAGTCTTTGGCCAAAGAGGAAACGCGCTCAACAAAGAATGCCCGACTGCAGCGCCCTCCGAACGTCGGCACTAGCATTAGCAAAGCAGCAGCCACCCCCACTAAGCGGCTCACCGTCCGAAATCCCTTGCACATCAAGGCAAAAGGCAGGATCAATAACGTGCTAAAAAATGTTTTTATGCACACTGGACTTAATTCTTCGTAATTTTCAGCTACCGCATAAGATTTCATCGTAATTATGCTACAACAAAACAAAAATAAAATCAACCATTTAAAATTATTTCTTACCCTTTACGGATTTATGGCAAATGCTTATACTGACTCTATTTTAACAAATTTTACGAGGAAATATGGCCGAAGAAAAAGCACCGGCAGCCGAAGCAAAAAAACCAGAAGCCAAGAAAAAAGAAGGACCTACCAAGCGCCCTTCAGCGAAGAAAAGGGATCTCCAGAGCGAGAAGAACCGCCTTCGCAACCGTTCCTATCGCTCTTCTGTTCTGACAGCAATCCGCAGTTTGGAACAATCGATCGAGAAGAAAGAAGGGAAAGACGCAGTCCAGAGCAAGCTCAACGCCATTTATGGCCTTATGGATCGTGGCGTGAAAAAAAGAGTTTACAAGCCTCAGAAAGCAGCCCGCACCAAAGCTCGCCTCTCCTCTCGCGCCTCCAAAATATAATTTAACACCCCTGTAATTAAGCAGGGGTTATTATTTATTTTAACTTTTCTTTTAAACTAAAGTGTGATATCATAATCACATATGTTTATGATTTCCTCTTTACGAGTTCCTAGCCTTGCTTATACAGTTGGTAGGGCGTTATTACCGAACCATCTCGCAGAAACAGCCCTTCTCACCACAGGCGCTGCTTGTACAGCCTTAAGCCGCAGCCGCTGGGCAGCTTGCGGGTTCGGAGCTATGTATCTACTCGTCAAGCTATTGAAGCAAGAAAACTCGGAGCAAGGATCGCGTATTTCTAGTCTGGGTAATTTGATACACTCCCAACATGGAGCACTGCAAAGCGCAGAGGCTGCTGAGACCAGCGCAAGAAAAGACCTATATCGCACTCAATACCAACTTGACGCAGCTGCTGCAGTCAATGAACGGCAGAGAACTACATTAACCGAGCAAAATAAAGCAGCCGTACATAGTAAACAGAGAATCACTCACCTTGAAGCCGACCTAATAAGCCACAAAAAAGACAAAGAAGCAGCGCTTGTGCAGGTGGCAACACTAACTACAGAAAAGGGGCAATTACAAAGCGCTCTTGACGCCGCTAACCAACAAAATCAACACCAAGCGCAAACCATTGCATATTTAAATCAAACAAATCACTTCTTGCACCATAGACTTGTCGCAGCCGCTACACAGAAGGCCACATTGCAAAGACAAGCGGTCAACCAAGCAACGCAACAAGAAACTCAGTTTCAAGAGTTTCACCGACTATGGAGAGACCTCACTCCATCTGACAAACAACCGCTGAAACGAGAGCGCCTAGAAGAATTTTGGATAAACGCAAAAGAAAAAGCTGCTAAGCAGACTGAAGAAGAATTTAACTCAATTTTTAAAAGATCCACGGAGCGACAACTAAACGCATTACAGCGCATCCGACAATTATTGCCCGAACTGCCCGAACTAAACAGTAGGAGCTTATTTGAATTTGCATTCGCCATGCCACGAGCTGCAGGCCCGGGATCAAAAGAATCTTTACGAATCACGCATATTCTTGATCAATTGTCCCCTCCAGCATCCCGCCTCTAATCAATATTTTATTCCATAACTAAAGTTTCTATTTTAGTTAATTTCAATCCCTAATTTGGTTATCATATAGCCGAAAAAAAAGGGATTATTATGATAGATCCAAGGCACCCACTTGCTAATGACGCAGCCGAACAGTTCCTGCAAGGCTTGCAAGAAGATTTAGCAAAATTTAAAGCTCAGATGGACAAACATCTGGAGCCAGTCAATAGCTTAAATAATGATGTCCATTTATTGGGATCGGCGAGCGGAAAAGAGCTATTGGGGAGGGTGACAGCTTGCTGGAATAGATTTGCCTTATTGCCAGAGGTAATCCCCGATTTACAAAAATTTAAAGCAAAATTAGACAAGTATAGAAAAGGAATTGAAAAGGATTCTATACTAAAACCAGAAGTAAAATCACTATACCTTCTACACACTTACTTAATTGAAGATGTTGCTGAACAATTTTTCAATAAATTCAAACTCGACCGAGATCAATTAAGGATTGAAATTTTCAAAAATCTTTCTCAAAGAATGGTCGCCTTACAAATTGCTATGCCAAAAGAGGCCAAAATACCAGATATCGTGCATATCGCTGCAAATTCTGGGATCTTTGTACCAAAGAGCATGGAAAAAGAAGGGCTCTTTTCTCATTATCAAAATTTTAAATCAACAGTTGGCCCTTTTGCGGGACCTGTAACGCTTCTTGGGCTTGCGGGACTAGGAAAGTTCAGTTTCCCAAGTGGTTGGGTGAAACAAGGGTCTACCTTAGCGAAACAAGCGATTGTTCTTACAGGGAATGTCCTCGGAACAGCTGTGGAAAAAATCGGCCATATTGGCTCTGATGCTGCAGAGAAAACGGGGCAAGTGGTCGCTGCACATCCCCAATTACCAAAATGGCTCATGTATGCTGGCGGTTATTGGGCCATCACAGATCTGATTGAGCATTTTGGGAAACAAGCAGTCTCGGATTTCAAGCCATTCAAACACATTCCTCTTGGGGTTCTTGCTTGCCTAGCAACCTATCACACCGTTCCTGTGCAAAAAGCAGGTAGCGCATTACTTGTCCCCGCAGTACAAAAACAAATTGCGATCATCAGCGGCGTAATGCTCGCAAGGTACTTGATTAGGCCCTATCTACCAGAGTCATTCAAGGATCTCACATCCTCGACAACCAACGGCGTGAAAACTTTGTACAACAAAGTGACAGGGTACTTCTACGGAACATCTCAGGACGCTGAACCACCAAAGCAAGGTGGCACCACTGAATCAGATTTAGAAAAACGCCTCAATGAGCTTAAAAAGGATAAACCTAAAAATCCGCAGCCTCCTGCAGCTGATGGAGGGCCAGGGATTTTTAGCAAAATCAAAGAGTTCTTCTTTGGCTCTGGTAATAACCAGCCAAATGGTAATCCAGCCGCTCAACATGGGCGGAATGGTCCAGATGCACACGTCGATCTAAGACAGATTCCCTGGGATCGTCAGCTAGTAGAAAGGCTAGCAAGGGGCTATCAAAATGGAAGTGTCGATCTCAACACGCTGTCTCCTGAGCTAGCCGCTCTGGTAAGAGAACAATCAGCGCCCAGCTTAGATCTAAGATAACCCCGACGCCCTTCTCTCATGGTTAGCAACCATAGCCCGTAGAGTAGACTCGGCGCCTACGCACTGGAGCTGCTTCTTGGCCCGGGTCACTGCTGTGTAGAGGGCCGCTCGACCGAGGCGCTCGCTCCCTTCCGGAAAAATCGCAATCACCCGCTCAAACTCACTCCCCTGACTTTTGTGGATCGAAAGACAAAAGGCGGGCTCGATCGGAGGAGGCGCTGAGTAGGCGCTATTTTCAAAATACGCTGTCCCTTGCAAATTGAGCAGGGCACGCGCTGTTTTTCCCACTAAAATCCCATACGTTCCATTGTACAGATCAAGGCGTGGTTCATTCTTGGTGACGAGGATGGGAATCGCCCACCAATGCTCTTGCACGCGGCTGGCCAAGCGTTGGAGGAGTTGGGTCTGGAGCGCATCGGAACCGAAGGGCCCTTGACGCAGAGCGTTGAGGACGCCAAGACGGCGGTAATGCTGCAAGATCGCAGAGGGCTCTGGCTTTTCAGGACCCGTCCAAGGAGCAATTTGTTGAAAGAGATGGTCGATGTCGAGAGTGGGTTGTGGGGATAGGAGCTGCAGCGCGACATCGGCATCGCCTCTGCGGATAGCGTCCGCTGTGGCATGGAGTTCGGGAACGTCGGTGCGCATGCAGCGGCTGAGTGTAAAGCCAAACCGGGGGGAAAGATCGGCAAACAGATGGCCCGCTTCTACCGGCGGCAGTTGTTCGGGATCGCCAAGAATGACAAGGCGTGTTGTATCACCAATCGATTCGAGAAGACGCGTCCACAGAGAAACATCGATCATCGAGCCTTCATCCACGAGGACGAGATCGGCATCAATGCGGCTTGAGCTTTTGAGCAGGCGATGGAGCGTCGAGGCAGTCACATAACGAGATGAAGCGTTGATGGTTTTTTCTAGATGCGATGCTGCTTTGCCAGTAGGCGCGGCCAGAGCGACGTAATAGGGGCCTTGGAAACTGGCCGTAAGAAGACGCACAAGGTGCGCAGCAGTATAGGTTTTCCCCGTGCCAGGGCCGCCGCAAATGAGGCTAAAGGAGTGAAAAAAAGCTCTTCGGATGGCAGCTGCTTGTTCGGGTTGCAGCGGTGCCGACGAGAGCTCTTTTTCAAACAGTTCTTGCTTATGTAAAGCCAGAAGATCGCGCTGCATGAGGCGCTCGAGCTGGGCGAGGATGCGCGACTCATAGTCCCAGTTTTTCTGTAAGTAATAGCGATTGTCTTTCCGAACGATAGAGCCTTGTGTCGGTTTTTCTTCCGAAGAGTGTAGGCAGAGGTGGCCGAGGCGAGAGAGACGGATGAGTTCGGTGGCCAAGACCTGATCGCAACCGGTCCGTTTAGCAAGGTACTTTTCGAGAAATAGCTCATCCATGGCGTGCCTGAGGTAAAAAGTGGAGAAATTTTCCTTCCCGGAGAAAGAAATAGAAGGCGCCGCCATAGGGTTGATTGGGTAGGTAGCGCCGCAGAGCTTCTCCGTAAAGAGAGGCCTGAAGCCAATAGTCATACGTGTCCATGATTTGCTCTGGAGAATGATTGCCGAGGTAATTGCTCTTCCAATCGGCAAAGTAATAGACGCCATCCATGCAAAATACGAGATCGATGAATCCTTTCAGATAGTGCGGCACTTCAGGAAAAAGAAATTCCATTTCTACTAGCACTTGACTGGGCTCAATGTCGCGGAGTGTAAAACCGGGAGGTAGTGGAAGCTGGAGTGTCTTGTCAATGAGAGCATAGATGTCGGCTTCCCAGACAAGTAGAGAAGAACCTCTCAGCTCCTGACGAATCGTGTCTAGGATGGCAGCACTGCCACGCCAAATGGGTGTGGGTGCGGAGAAGAGGCGCTCAAAGATGGAGTGGAAAGCCACTCCGACTTCGC
>JACQAR010000057.1 GCA_016194825.1 Chlamydiia bacterium | reverse complement strand
TGCAAATAAGAGACAACTGGCTTGCTGCGGCTTTGCCATATCAATCCTCTCTCGTCAGCCATAGTTTTACTATGGCTTCCTCGCTCGTAACGCAGACTTTGTCTGCTTTGATCTGGCTTTGCCTCGCTAGCGCCATTTGTCTCCTATTTGCATGCCGGGTTAATACAAACCTTTCCTTCTGTACAAGGAAAGAAAATGGTATTCTTATCCTTGTGGAAAAGGAAAGGACACAGCTCACTAGCACGAAACACCCGTTGATCGCACGCTGTCTTTCGCTGCGTCTGGACAAAGAGGTTCGGGAAAAAGAGCGGGCAGTATTCATTGCAGGCAAAATGTTGGTGCATGAGCTATCGCGAAAAATCCCCCTATTGACTCTCATTTCACTAGAGAAAAGCAATCTCAAAGCCCAAGAGAGCTACCTAGTGACTCCTGAAATTTTGAAAAAAATCACCGGACTGCAAGAGCCTGATGGATGGGCAGCGATCGTTCCACTTCCCCCTCCACAAGATGTGCTGGCCAAGCAAAGAGTGCTCATCCTCGATCGACTCGCCGACCCAGGCAATGTGGGCAATCTCATCCGCACAGCATTGGCGCTCGGATGGGAAGGGATCATTGGCACGCCTGGCACAGTCGATTTCTTCAATGACAAAGCGCTCCGAGCGGCACGGGGAGCGACCTTTCATCTTCCCTATCAAATCCTTCCTCGCGATATACTAGTCGCACAACTCACGACAAGAGATGCCTTTGTCGCCGACACAAAAGGAACTACTCTCGACAACATGAAATCCCATCGCTCCATTACCCTCATTTTGAGCAGCGAAGCACATGGGCCTCAAGGGTGGGATTTTCTCCCCAAAGTGTCCATTCCGATGAATGGAACTGTGGAATCGCTCAATGTCGCTGCCGCGGGGGCGATCCTGTTATACGCCTTGAGGGCCCACACATGAAGCACTACGACTACGAAGAAGACTTCCATGCCAAAGACCGTAAGCAGTTCCGCAAAGAGCGGAAAATCGCACAGTCCACAGATCGCTCCAAGTTTAAAAAGACCGACCTCGATCGTCGGGTCAGCGCTCCAGAAATTGCCTCCCATTTGCCAAGAGGGCGCGTCATTGCGATCAGTGGCGAAGGAGCATGGATCGAATCGGAAGGCAATCGCATTCTCTGCACCCTGAAAGGGCTTTTAAAAAAAGAAAAAGGGCACAGCAAAAATCTCATTGCTGTGGGAGATTGGGTCCGATTCAGTGACAATTCTCTCATCCAGGTAGAAGAGCGCACCTCCTTTTTATCGCGTGCGGACATCACAGGACGACAAGAGCAGCTCATCGCGGTCAACATCGATCAGGCCATGGTCACAGTGAGTATTGGCAATCCACCGCTCAAACCCGCCCTTGTCGATCGGTATCTCATCGCTTTAGAGAAAGGGAATATCCGCCCCATCATCGTCATCAATAAAATCGATCTTTTACCTTCCATCGATGCTGAAGAACAACAATTCTACCGTACCTTTTTGGCCGACTATGAACCCCTTGGCTATCCCATCTTGAGCGTCAGCACCGTAACAGGAGATGGCATCGACGCACTTCGCTCCTTGCTGCAACATAAAACCTCTGTCTTCTCGGGACAATCGGGAGCGGGGAAATCCTCTCTTTTAAACGCATGCTTTGGCCTGAGCTTAAAAACCGGAGAGCTCTCTCAAAAGACCCAAAAAGGCTCCCATACCACTACAACCGCCGAACTACTCCCACTACCAGGAGGAGGCTATTGCGTCGACACACCCGGTATCCGCAGTTTTGCCATTTGGAATTTGCAACCCACAGACCTCATCCACCATTACCGAGATATCGCCAAGTTTGCTACACGCTGCCAATTCCCCGATTGCGTGCATCTAGAAGAGCCAAATTGCGCTGTCCGAAAAGCAGTTGAGAAAAAAAAGCTCTCGGCCCTCCGGTACAACTCCTTTCAAAGCCTATTCAATGAGATCCGAGGAGGCCCCGACCAGCGCACCCGAAAAAAAATGGAAGAAGACTTATGAGTACCATCACCTCTTGCCATGCGTTAGAGATCCTCGATTCTCGAGGCAACCCGACCCTGGAGGTCACTGTCAAAACCACCGATGGCTATATAGGGAAAGCAGCCGTACCTTCGGGCGCATCGACAGGTGAACATGAAGCCGTAGAGCTGCGCGACGGCGATCCAAAGCGCTACAATGGCAAAGGCGTTACAAAAGCAGTCGCGCACGTCCAAGGCCCGCTCCACAATCTCCTAAAAAACCGCTCCATTTTTGAACAAGAGGCCATCGATCGCGCGATGATCGCGCTCGACGGCACGCCCAATAAAGCACGTCTGGGCGCCAATGCGATTCTCGGAGTCTCTCTCGCCGTTGCCAAATGCGCTGCCGCAGCCAAACACCTGCCCCTTTATGCCTATCTCGGCCAAGGGCGCACTCTTCCGATTCCGATGATGAATATCATCAACGGAGGCGTCCATGCAAACAATGACCTGCCCTTTCAGGAGTTCATGATCCGCCCTGTCGGCGCTCCTCAATTCAAAGAAAGGCTCCGCTGGGGATGCGAGGTCTTTCATGCCCTCAAATCCCTCCTGAAGAAAAAAGGGCTATCTACGGGCGTTGGCGACGAAGGGGGCTTTGCTCCTGCGCTCTCTTCCAATGAAGAGGCTCTCGATCTCATTCTGAGCGCGATCACACAAGCAGGTTTCCACACACCCAAACATTTCACCCTCGCCCTCGATTGCGCCGCCTCCGAATTCCATGTAAAGCAGCTTTACATTGGCAAAGATGGGAAGACCAGAAGAACCTCTGAGGAGCAGATTGCCTATCTCGAACAGCTAGTGGCGAACTATCCCATCGATTCCATTGAAGATGGTCTCGACCAAAATGATTGGAATGGGTGGAAAAGTCTCACCCAAAGACTCGGCTCCAAGGTCCAGCTCGTGGGCGATGACATCTTTGTGACCAACACACAATTCCTTAAGCGCGGCATTCAAGAGAAAGTGGCCAACGCCCTTTTGGTCAAAGTCAACCAAATCGGCACCCTCACTGAGACGCTAGAAGCCGTGCACCTGGCGCAAAAGCATCGATATCAGGTGATTTTCTCCCATCGTTCAGGGGAAACAGAAGACACGACCATTGCCGACCTAACAGTCGCCTTCAATGCAGGCCAGATCAAAACCGGCTCGCTCTGCCGCTCTGAGCGCACGGCAAAGTACAATCGGCTGCTAGAGATTGAAGAAGAGTTCTTGGGGCTTGTCCGGAAATAAATTTTAGAGTTCTCAAGGAGAAAATCTGAATCGATTTCTCCTTGAGAACTCTAAAATTTATTTCCGGACAAGCCCTGGCCGTTGCAATAAAAA
Source organism: Chlamydiia bacterium (assembly GCA_016194825.1). Lineage (GTDB taxonomy): Bacteria > Chlamydiota > Chlamydiia > Chlamydiales > SM23-39 > JACQAR01. Next base: position 763 of record JACQAR010000057.1, on the reverse strand, counting down.
GCCTCGCCATTTATTGGTGGGCTTATGAAACACGTGGTGGCTCTATTCGGTGAGGCGGAAAAGGGGCAATTCAAGACGCCCTACTATCTTCGGGAACTCGCGCAATTGATGGACCTATTAGGCAATTGTCCGAATGATAGCGATGGCGTTTTCTTTGCCATCCAATCACTTCTTTACAACCGCGAGGTGATTTATTTTCGAGTCGCTGAAGAGGGCTTTAGCAAAACTGATTACTTCCAGGGCTTTAGACAGCTAGAAGAAGCGCAAAAACTGCATGCGGTCTGTCTGCCCGGAGTAGGCGATACTGAAATTTTGCACGCCTCGCATGCCCTATGCCATAAACACCGTAGCTTTCTGATCACGACGCAAAAAGATCTGTTTGACTACTTAACCAGTTGCTGAGGAAGAACTTATATGCCGAAGAAAAAATTAATTGGTATGATCATCGCCATTGTGGGAGCCGTTTTGCTCCTCTATGGCCTCCAAGCGAAAGGGCGTATTGCCTCTGCCCGCTCCGACGTCAATGCGATTACAGGCCCCTTTAAGTCCAATCCAGCAGGCTCCATCATCCGCAGATCAAGCGAAGTCAAGCTCTCCAGCTACGACGAGCAGGTGCGCTGGCTCATGATCTTCGGAGGCGCGCTGGTAGTGGCTGGCGGGGTAGTGTTCTTTCTGAAAAAAAGACGCTAATAGACTTCTTTCGAAACTCGCTTTGCCTGGAAAAATCAAAGATTTTCTAGGAAAATTTTTAGAATCTACGGAG
>JACQAR010000053.1 GCA_016194825.1 Chlamydiia bacterium | reverse complement strand
CGGAGGCACCGTGGGCAACGCAGGCACCGGAAGGTTGACTATTGTTGCCGGTAGTTTAGGTACAGGCTCAACTGAAGTGGGTATTTTGAATGCCGGAACTTTCCAAGTAGGAGATACAGGCACTTTAACACTCACGGGTACAGGTGGTGGTGTCTATAACAGCGCGGGCAGTGGCAACTACGGCGTTGAGATTGCCGGAGCTTTTGTCGCTGGTGTCGCCAACAACAACACCGCTACTATCAATGTCACTGGTATCGGCGGCACAGGCCTCGGCGGTAGCAACCACGGCGTCTACGTCACGACAGGAACGAGCGTCACATTTAACAGCACAAGTCCTAACAATACATTTACCTTCGTGAACTGTGCCGCCGGATCGAGCAGTGGGACAGGTGCCAGTCATGGTGTTGAGTTCAATGCCAACTTCCAGATGCAGGGGTACCTGCAGTTCCAGAACGTGATTGGTGGTTCTGGTACCCAGAACAACCACGGCGTTCAGATCAACAGGTACGGGTAGCAACGAAATAGGGGTGAACATTGATGGAGGCTCTGTACTTGTCGGCGACGGTGGTAGCATTATACTCAACGGTACCGGTGGTGGTGCTTATACGACAAATGGCAACAGCAATATCGGGATCTTGATTAACGTGGGCAGCATCACGTTCCTGAACTGTGCGGGGGGCTCGGGGTTGGGTGGCTTCAACATCGGCGTGGAAGTAGGTGCTAGCCTCACAACACCAGGAGTCCTCAACTTCGAAAACTGTGCCGGTGGTAGTGGTGGCGGCAGCAACCACGGAGTCTACGTCTCCTCAACGTTGGCCGCGTCCAACATCTCTACGAACGATGTCGTTGGCGGTCCTGGGTTCAACAACAACGTCGGCTTCTATGTGAACGGAGGCACTGTCGGTAACGCAAACACCGGACGACTGGCTATTATTGCAGGGAGCTTAGGGACAGGCTCTAGCGAGATCGGCATTTTGAACGCAGGAACCTTCCAAGTCGGTGACACAGGGACGCTAACTCTCACTGGTACAGGTGGAGGCGTCTATAACAGCGCGGGTGCCAACAACTACGGCGTTGAGATTGCGGGAGCCTTTATAGCTGGTGTGGCCAACAACAACGCTGCAACCATCAACGTCACTGGTATCGGCGGTACTGGCCTTGGCGGTAGCAACCACGGCGTCTTTGTTACGACAGGAACGAGCGTTACGTTTAACAGCACAAGTCCCAACAATACATTTACCTTTATGAACTGTGCTGCTGGATCGAGCAGTGTGACAGGTGCCAGCCATGGTGTTGAGTTCAATGCCAACTTCCAGATGCAGGGGTATTTGCAGTTCCAGAATATCATCGGGGGCTCTGGCACCCAAAATAACCACGGCGTTCAGATCAACACTGGCGTGTTGGTCAGTGGCTCTAGCATCAACGGCGTTGACATTGTAGCGGGACCTGGCACCGGCTCTGATTACGGCCTCCACATCCAGGGAACTCTAGGTAGCACAGTCACTAACCACATTAGCATGACTGCCGGCAGCTTAGGTTCGGGCAGCAACGAAATAGGAGTAAATGTTGATGGAGGTACGGTCCTCGTCGGCGACGGTGGCAGCATTATACTCAATGGTACGGGTGGCGGCACTTACACAACGAACGGCAACAGCAATATCGGGATCTTGATTAACGTGGGCTCGATTACGGCGGGAACTGCCGCTGGCTCGAAGTTGAACTCGATCACACTGAGTGGCATTGGTGGCACAGGTACTGGGGGCAGCAGCGTTACCAATGGCAACATCGGCGTTTATTATAAAGGAGCGTCTTCCGTTACGCTGAACGGCACGAACCCAGCGAATAGCATCACGTTCCTCAACTGCTCAGGTGGCTCAGGATTGGGCGGCTTTAACATCGGTGTCGAGATAGGTGCTAGCCTCACAACACCGGGAGTATTGAACTTCGAGAACTGTGCCGGCGGTAGTGGTGGCGGCAGCAACCACGGCGTCTATGTTTCCTCGACGTTGGCAGCGTCTAATATTTCCACGAACGATGTGGTGGGTGGTCCTGGCTTCAACAACAACGTCGGCTTCTATGTGAACGGAGGCACCGTGGGCAACGCAGGCACCGGAAGGTTGACTATTGTTGCCGGTAGTTTAGGTACAGGCTCAACTGAAGTGGGTATTTTGAATGCCGGAACCTTCCAGGTGGGTGATGCTGGGACGCTGACACTCACCGGAACTGGCGGAGGCGTTTATAACAGCGCGGGTGCCAACAACTACGGCGTTGAGATTGCCGGAGCTTTTGTCGCTGGCGTGGCCAACAACAACGCTGCAACCATCAACGTCACTGGTATCGGCGGCACCGGGCTTGGTGGTAGCAACCACGGTGTGTATGTGACAGCAGGTACGAGTGTCATGTTTAACAGCACAAGCCCCAACAATACATTTACCTTTGTGAACTGTGCCGCCGGATCGAGCAGTGTGACAGGTGCCAGCCATGGTGTTGAGTTCAATGCTAACTTCCAGATGCAGGGATATCTGCAGTTCCAGAATATCATCGGGGGCTCTGGTACGCAGAATAACCACGGCGTTCAGATCAACACGGGTGTACTAGTCAGCGGGTCTAGCATCAACGGCGTTGACATTGTAGCTGGACCTGGCACTGGCTCTGATTACGGATTGCATGTCCAGGGAACTCTAGGTAGCACAGTCACCAACCACATTAGCATGACGGCTGGCAGTTTAGGTTCGGGCAGCAACGAAATCGGAATCCATCTTGAGAGCGGCTCAGTCCTTGTCGGCGACGGTGGCAGCATTGCACTCAATGGTACAGGTGGCGGCGCTTATACGACGAACGGCAACACGAATATCGGGATCTTGATCAACGGAGGCTCGATTACGGCAGGAACTGCCGCTGGCTCGAAGCTCAATAGCATCACACTTACGGTGATCGGAGGCACCGGTACGGGCGGCTCTGGAGTAACGAACGGCAACATGGGTGTTTACTATAAAGGAGCCTCTTCCTTGACCCTGAACGGCACCAACCCAGCGAATAGCATCACGTTCTTGAACTGTGCGGGGGGAAGTGGTCTGGGTGGTTTCAACATCGGAGTAGGATTGGCTTCCAGCTTGACGACAGCGGGATCGCTGAACTTTGAGAACTGCGTCGGAGGCAGCGGCGGTGGCAACAACTATGGTGTGTATGTCCCTGCCACGCTTGCTGCATCCAATATTGCTACAAATGATGTCGTTGGTGGTCCTGGGCTCAACAACAACATCGGCTTCTACATCAACGGCGGTAGCGTGGGCAATGCGAGCAGCGGACGACTCACCATCACGGCAAGTAGCTTAGGAATGGGTTCCAATGAAGTGGGAGTGCAGATCGATAGCTCTGGAGCGGTCACCGTTGGTGATGGTGGAACTATGGCGTTGATCGGAACTGCGGGCGGCCTCTACAACAGCGCGGGCACCAACAACTACGGTGTCTATCTGAATGGCGCCGTATTGACCGCGGGTGTTGGGGGCAGCGGCGGTTTGAATACGATCAGCGTATCGGGAACGGGAGGATATGGCAGCGCAGGAGGGCATCACGGTATCAATATCGCCACTGCGCTCACCCTCACGCTGAACGGCACCAATGCGAACAACTCGGTCAATTTCACCAACTCTGTAGGGGGCTTGGGGGGCAATAACAACTACGGCTTGAATGTGGGAGTGAGCACGACGCTAACAGCCGGCATTCTGAACATCCTCAACGTCACAGGAGGCGGCAGCGCGAGCTCGACCAATAACTATGGTGTACGGGTCGGCAGCACTCTGAGCGCTCCTACCTTGAAGGCGATGGATGTCATGGGTGGCCCAGGATCGGGTTCCAACATCGGATTCTATGTCCCAGGCAGTACGGTGGGCAGTAATGCTGTGGCCGATCTGATCTCGATCCAAGCAGGCAGTTTGGGAACAGGCTCTGGAGAAGTGGGTATCCAGGTGGATAGCGGCGGGCTCATTGAAACCGCACTGAGCGGAACAATCGCACTAGAAGGAATCGGAGGCAATGGGACGGGCGGTGCTTGCTATGGGATCTATTTGACCGGTGCAAGTACGCAGGTCGCTGGCGCATCGGGAGCTGTCAGCCTCACCGGTATCCCTGGCAGCGGAACAACACCTGGCGTCTATGTCGATGCGGGAGTAAAAGTCTCAGCTACAGCAGGCAATATTACCTTCAATACGTTGGTGCAAAATAATGTGACTCTAGTCGGCAATAACTCGACTAACTCTGTATCGACCACCAGCGGCAATATCTTGTTTGCTGCTCCTCTATCGCTCGTAACCAACACCGTCGGTATCGCCAGCAGCACCACCGGCAATATCACCTTCAATGGCTCCGTAGATGGCGCTGCCATTGGTCTCACTGCCAACGCTACCGGCGGCGTCCTCACCTTCAACCAAACCGTAGGCGGCACTGCTGCTCTTGGCACCATCAACGCCACAGGAGGCAGTGGGATTGCCATCAATGCCAATATGACGACTGTCGGTGGTGGCAGTGGCCAGATGAATTTCACAGGGGCAGTGGCAGTTGGTAATGGCGTGCTCTTAGACACCACCAATGCAGGTGGTACCGCGGCCGGCGGCAATATGTCCTTCAGTTCGACCGTCGATAGCGCCAGCTCTTCTGTACAAAACCTCACTCTCAATGCCGGTACAGCAGGGACAATCGGCGTCACAGGAGCAGTAGGTGCAACGCATCCTCTGAACGCGCTCACCATCACCAATACAGGCGGCGTTACCTTTAGCAGCAGCATCGCAGCCGCATCTCTCTTGCAACAAGCAGGGGTGAGCTCGAGCTTTTTGGGAGCGATCTCTACAACAGGACCCGGAGGGATCAACCTCACGTCGAGCTCCATTACCTTTGCCTCGACCATCTCGATCAGCGGGGGAGGCTCCTTTGAAGCCAATGGCCCCGTCTTCTTATCGACCATCGACTCGAGCATCGATACCAGCGCAGGAGGTGGCTATATTCTCTTCACCAGCACTGTTGACTCAGCCACCATCACAACCAAAGCACTCACCTTGTCTTCTGGAGTGGGCGCAGTCACCTTCAGTGGCGTGGTAGGCGGGACGCATCCGCTCACTAGCCTGACCGTGAATACGGCATCCGACGTGCTCTTCTCTGCCAATGCGACGACAGCTGCAGGCGGCGCGGTCCAAGTGACCCATAGCGGCGTGCTCACCATCCCCTCTGGCGTGCTCATCACCGCCCCCGGCGGCTTTACTGAGAGTGCAGGCACAGTCAGCAGCAATACCAGCGGCTCAGTAGCGTTAGGAGGCAATATCACGACCAGCAATACGGCTATTGTCTTTCACACTCCTGTTCTATTGACCACCGCCACGCCCACCCTCACTAGCAATGGAGGCGCCGTCACATTCAATGCAGGTAGTACCATTCGCCCTGTGACAGGCGGTATGCAAGGACTCACGATCGCAGCAGGATCTACCGGTACTGTGACGTTCAATGAAGCGATCGGCACACCAAATCTCTATCTCGGTGCCCTCTCGATCCAGTCGCCCAATAACATCGCCACCACCAGCTCTGCCAATATGTATGCCTCCTCGATTACCGTATCAGGCGGTCAAGGGACAGCTACCTTCAATGGCTCACTCAATACGAACACGATTGCTGGCATCACCATTGCGAGTGCAAGCATTGCACTGAACAATAACGTGACCACCACTGCAGCAGGTCCTCTGAGCGTCACAGGACCTGTGACCATTGGCGGCACGGGAGTCGTCATCGATACGAGTGCGAGCGGTGGCGGCGCGATCAGCTTCTCGAGCACCATTGATGGAGGCGAGCCTCTCACCATCAATGCGGGAGCTGCTACCATTACGTTGAACGGCAATGTCGGCGTGACGACCACACTCGGCGCACTCACCGTCACCACGACCAACATCTCAGGACTCACCCTGCCGCTGCAGACAAAAGCCACCTCTGTGACCATCAATGCCCCTGTCACCATCACAGGAGGCGCCACCTCTGTCACCAGCACAACAGGGAATATGAGCTTTTCTAGCACAATCAATGGAACACAGGCGCTCACCCTCACCTCTGCAGGAACTGTCTCGTTTGGCGGCAACATCGGATCTACCCAGCCGCTCATTAGCTTGACCGTGAATGGCCCCGTTATTCTCACAGGCAATACCAGCGTGACCACAAGCCCCCATTCCTTCATCACCTTCAGCAGTACTGTGGATGGCGATTACAACTTCACCCTCAGCGCGGGCACAACCATCAGCTTTGGAGGAGTCGTCGGCGGCACTACCCCGATCGGCGCTCTCACCATGAGCGGAACAGGCATCAGTCTCAGCAGCAACATCTATACCAACAACCAAACCATCAATCTCAGCGCATTGCCAGTGACTCTCAATAGCGACGTGAATATCAACACCCAAAACGCCCAAACAGGAGCCAGTGTCGGCACAGGCGCCAATATCACATTTGGCACGATCACCGGTGCCCATAACTTGAGCCTCAATAGTGGCGCCCAAAATATCGCCTTCAACGGCGCTGTAACCGGAGTGAGTGCCATCACAGTCGCAAGAGCGGGCAATGTCAACGTATCGGCCAGCATGTCCGCAGCTTCGTTGACGCAGACAGTAGGAACCGGGACGACCACTATCGGCGCTACACTGACGACAAGCGGTGCTGTCAACATCAACACAAACATCATCACCGCAAGCTCAAGCATCAGTGCCAGCGGCGCCATCACGTTGACCCATATAGGCGCCCTCACCATCAGCGCTACAGTCACAGGAGCCAGCTTCACCGAATCAGGCGGAGGCACCGTCTCCCTCAGCTCCGGCATTGCTGTGAATGCATCTGGCCCCATCACCTTCAACAGCCCCATCAATTTAGTGGCGCTCTTTCTATTAGGACTCCCCGATACCTCGATTTCTGGAACCGTCGTAACGATCAATAACACCATTGATGGAGCCGAGAGTTTCGCCATCAGCGGCTCTACCTCAGTGACTTTCACCGGTGCCGCCACTGTCGGATCAGCTACGCCCCCCACCGGTCTCTCTGTCACCTCGGCCGGCAGCACGATCAATGTAGGCGCAAGCCAAACCGTGGCTGGCAACATCAGCTACGACAGCTTGACAGTAGACATCACCGATTCTGTTGTGCTTGCAGCGACCGCAGGTACATTGACGGTCAGCGGCGCTGTGACAACCAACGGCAATAGCTTGAGCGGCTTTGCATCGGGTAACGTGACCTTCCAAGGAGCGATCGATGCCACAGGCACCTCAGGAGGCAACATCCTCCTCTCTTCCAGCGGAGCCAAAGTGACTGCCAATAGCATCAACACCTCTGCTACAGGCGGCTCAGGTGTGGCCGGCTCCATCTTGCTGCAACCCACCACCACTTACACCACCAGCGGCTCCCAGGTGATCCCCAACGGACTGATTATTTTACAAGGATCGGTCACCGTTTCCCTCACAGCAACAAGCCCAGCAGGCTTTGGCAATAACGGCTCCATTTTACTCTCTCCCAACGGCAGAAACACCCCACAGAGCATCGCCACCATTGTGAGCAGCGCAGGCGGCAACAACGTCAGCATCAGCGGCGGCTCCGTCATGTTTGGCACGAACGAAGCGATGACCGTATTCGGATCGATCACCATCGCCGCCACCAACTACACAGCCCTATCTGATTTGGTCGCCACAGATACCATCACACTACCTGGAACCACACCCGGATGTGCGGCCACCTCTGACTACTGGCCATCGAACTTCCTCGTCTCCCGTCCGCCCGCACCTCTACTCAGTGACACCGGCAGCATCTATTTCTCTCCCAACGTGCACGCCCTGGCTGGCAATAACCTCATCTATTGCTCCGGCTCCGTCACACCCAATTGCTCGACCGCCACACCTCCTGTGACCCGCAACATCGGAGTAGTGGCCAGCGGACTGACCCCTGCGCAGCTCACCTATACAGGACAGATCTTGAACTTCGATAGCGAGTCCGTGCCGCCCCCCGTACCTCCAAGTCCTCCTGGGCCACAACCCTGTCCGAACTGCCAGCCACGAAGCTTCTACATCAACCAACTCCTGTGGGCCGACACAGAACTGCAAGATCTTCTGCCCCCATTCTGGAGATCCACGCACCTCATCCGGATCCCCAAAATCTGCCCCGCTTGGGATCCTGAAGAGTGCAAAGAACTCTTCACCCGCTTCCTCGCCTTCATATTTGAAAATGATGTAAGATAGCGCCCCATGCGCTATTTTCTCTTATTTGTGTGGATCAGCCACGCTTGGGCTGCTGGCTCCTATCATCACCCATTTTCCAGCGAAGGACTCCAAGAAATCTGGGAAGTGCAGGATAGCGAACCCTTTGATCAGCTTCTCCTCACGTGGAATGGAAAGCGCCCCTCCTCAGGCCGCTACTCCTTCTTCATCAGTGTGCGCCAATCGAACCAGTGGTCTCCTTGGCTTTACTATGCTGAATGGGGAAGCTGCGGCCAGATCATGTTCAGCGACAACCCCAAAACATCGCTCGCCCTCACTCATGAGGGAAGACTCACAGTCAAAAAGGGCACGTGCGACGCCTTTCGCATCCTCATCGAAGCCTCTGGCGGCGCTCGTTTGGATACCCTCAGACATCTTTTTGCCGCCCTCCTCTCCCGACCGCTTCTTGTCGCTCCAGAATCCACAGCACCGCTCTCCTCCGTGCAGCTGACTTCTTTCCCCCGACAATCCCAAATCACCCTGCGACACCCTCGCTCATCTGACATGTCTTTGCCTGTTTGTATGGCTTTAACTGCTAGATATTTAGAGGTGAATGTCTCTCCGTTAGACATCGCTGCGAAAGTGATTGATGACGACACGGGATTTTATGAAAACTGGAGCTTCAACATTGCGGAAGTGTCGAGTTATTTTCCTGAGCGGACGCTCAGACTAATCTATTTGTCCGACTTTGCGGCTCTGCATAGCTATTTGCGCCAATCTCTGCCAGTCATTGTCCCGATTTCTGGCTGGATGCGAGGAGGGTTTCGTTCCTATAGGATGGAGCACGCCATTTGCGTGATTGGCTATGATGCAGAAGAAGAGAAAGTGCTGTGCATTGATCCAGGCTTTCCTTCGGACAAAGCGACTTTTGTCTCCTATGATCTCGCCGACTTTCTCAAGTCTTGGGGCAAACACTACAACAAGGCGATCGTCATTGCTGCTCTACCACAATAAAAACTCATTCTTGATTTTTTATCCCAAAATATTATAAAAAGGGAAAGTAACGGAAGAAAGGCTTCTTTTCCCTGCAAAAATCTCAAAAAAATATAAGACGTAATTGCTTTGCATTTAATTTGTTGTGTTTTTTAATTGATAGAACGTCCAATATATCATACAATGAAAGAAAACTCCTACACCATCTATAACGCTCCAGAGTACGATGAATGGCTGAATGAAGAACCGGCTAAGAGTCAAGTGCAGATCCGTTCTCGAATAGCCAACATCCAGGATGAGGGGCATTTCGGAGATCATAAGGAACTGAGTGATGAAGTGTGTGAGTTGAGATGGAAGAACGGTAGGCGTGTTTACTATGCCGAGATTCCAGAAAGACAGATAATACTTTTGCTGGGAGGGAATAAAAATGGTCAAGACAAGGACATTCGCCAGGCGAAGAAAATTTTCAACAAGCACGTCTCGTCAGATGAGGAGAGCTAAAATGAAACTAAAAAAGGGGACTGGGCTTCGACAAAGCAATCCAAGAGAAGAGTTGTTGAACGAAGAGTTGATCGGACGAGCTATTTGGGAATGCCTCAAGAACGGTGATTCCGAAGGTGTGATAGAAGTCATTCGCATCTATTTGGAAGCTGTAAATAAGACGCAAATTGCTAAAGAAAATGAAATGGCGAGATCAACGATGTATCACACCTTGAAGAGCAAAAATCCGACTGTAAAAACTCTCGCCAAATTGGTTCACGCTTGCATCTAGCTATTGCTCTTAAGGAAATAGGCCCTATCAAGCCTTGGTATGATAAGAAATTCAAGAGTTGGGTGTTTTCGCATCAGGCGTACCCTGATGTGGAATACGCTGGTGATTCTCCTAAAGAAGTCATTCAGAACTATCCACTCTATTTGCGAGATTTTATTGAAGAGCGGCTCAAAAATAATTTGGCTCCTCACATTGAGAAAGTGACAAAAGGGCATGGTGGCAAACGAAAAGGTGCAGGAAGGCCGAAAGGAACCAAAAAAGAGCCGAAAGAAAGAATCTATCTTCCCAAAGACATTACCGCCTGGGTCAATCGGCATCCCTCTGAAGCAATTTCCTCCATCCGACATCTCATGGCAGAGGAAAGAGAGTAGCAGATTGTAGCAAGTATTTGAAAAATTAAACTGCTTAACCCTCTGTTTTAGGGCTATCATCTTTGCTAAATTGTTTTTCTAAATCTGCAACAGTGAATCGTTCTTCTGAAATAATCACACCTTCGCTTGCTTCAAGCAGGGAAAAACCATAATGAGGCTGGTTTGGATCCACTAGTTTTAAATGAATAGAGTACTTTGTTGGCACATCAGTTAAATCCATTTTTATCTTCAGTTGCTTTGCAGTCTCAGCCAGTATCCCAATCGGTTGATAGTCAGAAAGCAAAAAATAACTTCCTCGGTCTTTAAATGATGCAGGAGATGAGAAGTCCTTTTGCAGCTGTTCTTTAATGGGCCACAAAATTGTGAATACAAATGCCAATCTATTTGCAATATAGGGCTCCTCTGCATCTTGCGCACGTTCTCCAAACAGTAAAATCAAATCATGGTAGAATGCCAACTGGTTTTGTATGCCTTTTTTTGCAGCTATGATGGTAGCTATTTGCGCCTTTCCGAGAGGCCCTAAACGACTGCAAATCCGGTCTGCTATTCTTATGCAAATCAGTTCTCTGTGTTTTTCCGTGAATGCTTCTGTGCTGAAAGAATGTACTGAAATATCCGCAACCGAGGCAAAATTCCGATAAGGGCTGTATTTGCCTATACGGTCATTAAGCATAGAATGAGGAGCAATGCGTTGTACGCTTCTTGGCAAGAATGTTCTCTGTTGATCCAAGCCCGCACCATGTAAGCCGGATAAACACAGCATTCTCTTCATTGGCTGAAAGGAACAGAACGTTCTCGGCTGAGGTATGCCAATACGAATTCCATCACACCTTCTAGTAATAGAGACAATAGTAAACATGGGCTCCTCCAAAAAAATGAAAGAACAGTTTACAAGACTATCTATTTTTTAGCGAAGAGTTGTTGCAGTTGCCGCTTCGACGATGCAGCGCAGATAGTTTTGCACGGTGAAGCGATTGGCCATTTCTGTCTTTAAATAGGCCTGGCCGCGCGCTACATACCCCTCCCATGTTTCCTGAGGCATTGCTTGGAGAAATGCCAGCAGCTCCTCATTGTCTTTAAAATGCCTGCGATCGATGAAACAATCGGCAGGCACATAGTCGGTGATGTTGCTCGCTCCCCAGTAAATGGGAACCACTCCCGTGGCGAAACAATCAAACAGCTTTTCAGTGATGTATCCCTTGGTATCGCGCGTATTTTCATACGCAAAGGCAAACTTGTATTGCTTCAAGACATGCAGCTTTTCCTCCATGTCTCCCTGGGGACCGCTGATCGCCCCTTTCCAGCAGCGAAACCGCCTCTTTTCCCAATAGCGGCCGTAGAGATCGAATTCGATCTCGGGCCTCGCTTCGAAAAAGCGGATCAGCCGCTCCCGCTCTGAATAGAGCTCTTTCGGATGGTGGCTGCTCAAGCGCCCCACAATGAACGTCAAAAATTTCCGCTCTTTGTAAGGGACAAAAGAGGGGAGAGGATCGTGCTTGTAGAAAGGATAGCATTTAAAATAACGGATATTATCCACCAGATCATCATCCCAGGTGTAAATCCGATCGAACCAGTTGTGCACCTCAGGATCGTAGAGCTCCGGTTGCACCGCTGGCGATTCCAGCATGATGAGCACGAGCTTTTCTTTCGGCAGTTTCCCCAAATTGAGATCTCGGAGGTGGACACCCAGATTGGTAAACACAATGCACGACGTCTCAGGATCAAAAGCCGAGGCTGTAGGCAGGGAAAACCCCAGCCAGTTCCAAAACGCTTTTAATCCATCCACCTTTTTCCAAGTTAAAAGATGTGGTTCATGCGCTTTGCGATCCCAGTTGCGTACAGAGAGATCCCTCTCGGCCAATTCGCATTTCAGATCATAGTATAGAGTGCTGCCCGTTGCTGGCTTTGCAAACGATGCTTCTCCCACGTGATCGGCATACCAGTCCTCATAGAGTTCTACCGTGGCGCCTAAAAGAGCAAGAGAGAAAAGTAGATTCATAGATATTTTTTAAAAACCTCGTCAAGTCTGTTTTTTTCTTCCAGACTGAAGGAAAAATGGACATCTCCTAAGCCTCGCACTGTTCCCTCCTTCCGATCGATCTTCACCAAAGGTGCACTGAGATCGAGCCCCTCTTGGCAATATAACACCCGATTGGGGATCTCAGACTGCAAAGTGAACATCTCTTCTTCCGTTTCATAGATGAGCTCATCGGCCAGAGCAAAACGATCTTTAGAGAAAAGCCGCACATTGCCGAGGAACTGATAGCGCTGCGGACGGTGCCGCTGCAGAGTACAGATTGCCCGATCTGCAAAGAGCTTGCCTGTGGGATGATCAATCTCGACATTCCCCTCTAATACCAGCCGCTCTTTGTTCAAATACCCCTCTGATGCCGATACGTGATATTCCTGCAAATCGGCTTGGACCCAGTGCAACCTCTCCTGCATCTCCCCTTGATCGATCTGGAGTTCGGAGCGTTCGGCTTGCAAAGTGAAGTGGGATTCTCCCCAGATCTCTTTTTGGACCTTTCCTCGCCTCTGTTCTATCGGAGCTGTCGTCGGAGATCGGATGGCATCGCTCTCTTCTTGCAGCCGCTGGTAGCTCATGAGATCTTGAGGACGGATGGGGACCAGATAGAAATAGGCTGCGGCCATCGCAACCCCAATTATCGCACAGCTAAAGAAGAAGGTTCTTCGGAACATGCACCTATCCCGATATTCTTAATTTTTGATTTTTGATGCATTTTTTTGTCAGATTTTGAGATGGCTTCGCAATTTTTGATTTTTGATGCATTTTTTTGTCAGATTTTGAGATGGCTTCGCAGGACATACCTGAAATGTAGGCCAAGAAGCTATCTCAAAAGATGGCAAAAAAGGCGCAAAAAGCAAACTTAATGAATATCGGGATAGGTGCATATTTCGTAAATCTTTTGGATTTGATCCAATAAAGCAGGTAAGACCCCAAAAGGCATCACCGTAGCCGCATCGCTTTTGGCCGAAGCGGGATCTGGGTGCGCTTCCATGTAAAGCGCATTGCAGCCCGCAGCAATTGCCGCTTTGGCCAGCGTCGGAATGAATTCCCTTTGTCCTCCCGATTGCGAGCCAAGCCCTCCTGGCAACTGCGCCGAATGCGTCGCATCAAAACAGGCAGGAAAACCCAGAGACTGCAAAATGCGGATCGATCGCGGATCGCTCACTAAATTGTTATATCCAAAGCAAGCGCCCCGCTCTGTGAGCAAAATATCCTGTTTCCCTGCATCAAGTAATTTATCGACGACATTTTTCATGTCCCACGGGGCCAAAAATTGCCCTTTTTTCACATTCACAGCAGCCGGCGTTTTGGCAGCAGCATACAGAAGATCGGTCTGGCGGCACAGAAAAGCAGGAATTTGGATCATGTCGCACACTGCGCCTACAACGGTCGCCTCTTCTGGCGTATGCACATCGGTGACAACGGGCAGCCCCAACTCTTTTTGCACCCTCTCCAAAATCCTCAGCCCCTTTTCCATCCCAGGCCCTCGGAAAGAAGCATGGGAAGAGCGGTTCGCTTTGTCATAAGAGGCCTTAAAGATGAAAGAAAAGGGGAAGCGGCTCATGATCTTTTGGAGCTCTTCTGCACAAAACAGAGTGTGCGCTTCACTCTCAATGACACAAGGGCCGCAAATGAGGGCGAGGGGTTGGCCTGGCCCAATGTAAAGCTGCTTTACATGGATCGTATGCATCGCTATTTTACCAGATCCTCCATGGTATAAAACCCCGTAGGTTGCTGCAAGAGAAAAAGAGCTGCTGTGAGTGCTCCTCGGCCAAAAGCCGATAGGTCATGAGCGACATGAGACAGACAGATCCTTTCAGCAGAAGTATTGAAAGTCAGAGCATGTTCTCCCACCACATTACCCACTCTCAGAGAGTGGATCTGGCAATTCCTCGGCTCCATCGATTTCGCAATCCAGAGAGCAGTGCCACTGGGCGCATCTCTTTTCCCTGCATGGTGCGTCTCAATGAGATCCACCTGAGCATGGGGATGGAATTTTTGAGCGACATCGACCGCCAGTTTTTTCAACAGGGCGATGCCTAAGCTAAAATTAGGACTATAAAAGAGGGGAATTTCGCGACTCGTCTTTTGCAAAGAAGCATACTCACTCTCAGCCAATCCTGTGGTTCCCACTACCAAGGGGACTTTTTGTTGGATGGCCAGAGAGACCCACTGCAAAAGCCCCGGTGCTAAGCCCGCATAGATCCAGATTTGTCCATTGAGCACGCGCGGATTTTCTCGGGCCGATGCCACCTCGATCT
>JACQAR010000015.1 GCA_016194825.1 Chlamydiia bacterium | reverse complement strand
CAAAAACATTTTGGAGCCCCCTTTCCGAGGCATTTGCGTCCAAGGGGAAATCAGCAACCTCAAATTGCAAACCTCGGGCCATCTCTACTTTTCCTTAAAAGACAAAGAGGCCCAGCTCTCATCTGTCCTTTTCCGAGGGAACGCCTCTCAACTCAAGCGGATGCCCAAAGAGGGCGACCAGGTGATCGCAAAAGGGGAAATCAGCCTCTATGCCCCGCGCGGCCAGTACCAGATGATCGTGCGCGAGCTCGAATATGCGGGAGTGGGAGAGCTGCTGCTCAAGCTCCATCAACTCAAAGAGACGCTCCGTCTCAGAGGATGGTTTGAGGAGTCGAGGAAAAAACCCCTTCCCCACCTTCCCAAACGGATCGGCGTTGTGACGAGCCCCACTGGTGCCGTTATCCAAGATATCTTGCATGTGTTGCAGCGCCGCTTTGGCGGGGTGCACCTGCTGCTCAATCCGGTCAAGGTCCAAGGAGAGGGCGCAGCCCAGGAAATCGCTCAGGCCATCCATGATTTCAATCGCTATCAGCTCGCCGATGTGCTCATTGTGGGCAGAGGAGGGGGAAGCATCGAGGACCTCTGGGCATTCAATGAAGAGATCGTGGCTCAGGCGATTTTCTCCTCCCACATCCCGGTCATTTCTGCCGTGGGCCACGAGACCGATTTTACCATTGCCGACTGGGTGGCTGATATGCGGGCACCGACACCTTCCGCTGCAGCCGAGATCGCGATCGCTGAAAAAAGCAACCTCCTCAAATTCCTAAAGCAGGCTGAGCTCAGCGCAACACAGGGCATCTCGCAAAAGGTAAGCCAAAGCAAACAGCAGCTGAAAGCAATCCAGCGCCACCCCCTCTTGAGCTCGCCCTATACTCTGCTAGCCCAGCCGATGCAGCAGCTCGATGATTTTCGCGCTCGACTCGAGCTGCTCAAGCCATCGAATCAAATCACCCAGCTCCGCCAGCGTCTTTTGCCCTATGGCGAGAGACTCGAGAGCGCCGCTAAATGGGTCTTGCGCGAGAAAAAAGAGCGGTTGCGCGCTCTTTATCAACATTTGATTTCTCTCGACCCCAGACAGCTTCTCAAAAAAGGTTATGCCATTTTATTTGATGCAGAAAAGAAATCGGTGATTCTCTCTGCAAAAGAAATTGCGCAAGGACAAACTATTCAAGCTCAATTACATGACGGCTTTATTCAAGCAGTTGTTGATAGTGTAAAGTAAAGAAAATTAATCGCTTACATTCTTGACATAGAAAGAATCCTGTGGCATAATAAACCAAAACAGTTGGAGAATATTATGGCATTACAGAGAGCTGAGCGTTTAAGATGGCCGGCAGAGGCATATAATGGGCCTCAGCGAGATAGATATGTCACTAAGAGAAGAGAGCTTTACCAGGCACTGGCACCGACTGTTATAAAAACACGTATTAACAAAGAACTTCTAGACCACTTACACGCCCAGATTGCTATATTTGATCAGGATCCAGAATTTACTGCGCTTGCCGGAAAAGTACAACTTCTCACTAAATCCCCTTCTCCTTGGTCATCTATTGCCAAAGTCATTTTGGGACTTATTCTCGGAGTCATTCCCGGACTCATTTATCTCGGATATCTCGCCTATCAGGGGCACATTGTGAAAACGAGTGAGGACCCCATCGAAAAAGCCACTGCCCTTCACAACTGCGGCGGGTTATTCGCTCCCAAAGAGCTTTTAGAAATCGTAGCTCAGTAATCTTCTTCCCCTAAAACGCGTCGTTGCAGTATTGTTTTTAGATAAATGACGCAGGAAGAAAAACCTCTCTCTTTTGAAAAAGCCTTTGAGCGCCTGGAAAAAATCCTAGAAGCAATGAATAGCGCCAAAACGCCTCTCGAAGAGTCCTTAAGGCTCTACGAAGAAGCCGAAAAATTGATGCGCTATTGCAGCCAATACCTCAGCCACGCCGAGCAAAAAATTGAAAAACTCATCAAGGGGCGTAGTGGCGAGTTGGCTGTCGATGGCGAAAATCGCCCCCGCACCGAGCCCCTCGTGTATGGATAAGAAAAAACTTTTCCTAGCCATGTTTGGCATCATTACGTTGCTGAATGTGGGCTACGCTCTGTTGCGCAGTGTCCGCAGCGCTCTGGTCGTGGCCGATCTGGGAGGAGGGGCCGGTTCCATCCCCTTATTTGAGGTCTGTGGTAGCATGCCAGGGGCCATCCTCATGACGCTTGGTCTCACGTGGCTCTTGAACCGCTATCCGATCCAAAAAGTCTTTTTTATTACGATTGCGAGCTTCATTGGATTTTTCCTTCTCTTTGTCTTTGCGATCTACCCGTCGCTACCGATGTGGAAAAGTAGTTTAGCAGCCATGCAATGGCTCCCTGGACATGGGGTATTATCGAGCTTTCTCCCTCAGTTGAGTGCGATGATCTTTTTTGCCATGGCAGAGCTGTGGAAAATCGCTCTTCTCACCGTACTGTTTTGGGGGCTGGTCAACCAGTATTTGCCTTTGGACAGCGCGAAAAAATATTACGCTCCTCTTATGCTGGGCGGCAGTCTCGGTACTTTTTTATCTGGACCTCTTATTTCCCTGTGTACTTCTTATGGCGTCTCTTGGGCGACTTCTTTGACGCGGATGATGCTCTCTTTGGCTGTGCTGAGTGGCGTGACTGTGTGGCTCTTTTCTTTTTTGCGCAAGAGCCTGAGAGAGATGGGAGAGATGAAACAGGAGGGAAAAGAAGAAAAACCTTTGCTCTCTGTTTGGGAGAGCATCCAGATTTGCCTCCGCTCCAAATACCTTCTCCTCCTGGCTTGGATGACGATTGCCGACTACATCGCCTATACGCTGGGAGAGGTGATTTTCCTCGATGTTTTGAAAAAGCTCTATCCTAACCCTGTCGATTACTGCCAATACATGGGAAAGCTCTCTACTTGGAGCTCTGTGTTGACTGCCATCAGCGCGCTCGTCATCACTCCTTTGCTCTTGAGAAAATGCCGCTGGGTCATTGCATCGCTCATCACACCCGTTTGCTTGCTCGCAACCGAAGGCGCGTTTTTCTTCGCTCTTTGGAATCCCAAGACAAGTCAAAACCTAGAGTTGTTGGTGCTATTGGGAGCGCTCCTCTTTTGCTTGGTTCGCGCTGCAAAATACACCCTTTTCGATACGAGTAAAGAGATCAGCTTCATCCTCCTACCGAACCTAGAAAAAATGCAGGGCAAACTCGTCATCGATGGGATGTGTTCGCGCTTAGGAAGAGGAGGGGCATCGATCTTGAGCATTGGCCTCATTCAAATGTGCGGAGGGGTCATGGCCAGCTCCCCCATCGCCGGAGCTCTCGCCCTCGGCATCGCCGGCAGCTGCGTCTTGGCGACCTCTCGGCTCGGAACTCTCATCGACCAAAAATCGGATAATCTGCCACAATCCAATTTATGAACCTATCCTCTAATTCTTCACAATTTCTTTACGGCGCGCTTTTGGGCGCTTTTTGCGCCTCCGACCTCGTAAAGATGCACGTCCCGATATTCACTTCGGTCAAATTCGGCGCAAAAATCGCCTCAAAATCGGCCATAAATAAATTATTAAGAATTAGAGGATAGGTTCATGATCATTGCGCTCTTTCCCAACGAAAAAAAGAAGCAGTCGTTTGACATCGCCTCGCAAATCAAAACCTTCTTAGAAGAGCGCTCCGTGCGCGTCGTCGCTGAAGATAACAAAGCGGCTAAGATTGGCGCAGCCCCTCTTTCTTCCGTAAAACCCCATGAGATCTCTTTTATGATCTGCATGGGAGGTGATGGGACATTGCTCCGGATCACGCACCATTTCCATCACCTCAATGCTCCCATTTTAGGGATCAATTTAGGCCATTTGGGATTCATCGCCGCAGGAGGGCCCATCTTGAGCCCTACTCTCGATGCCATCGTCATCACACCCATTTGTCCCCACACCATCTCGAATCGACCCATTGTCTTGACCGCAGACCGGCACATCGAAATTGAATACCTCAGCGACTATCCTCCCATCGACGTCCGCTCCGATGGCCTCGACACGTGCACTCTCAGCAAAAAAGAAACACTCAAGATCCAGCGCTCCTCGCGCATCTTCAAACTAGTCAAATTCCACCGACATGAGTATTTCTCTACTCTGCGCACCAAACTCGGTTGGTCGGGAAGCCATCCCGTGCAATAAATTCACAGATTCTTTACACTCTTAATTCCTTAGTCAAAAAATTAGGAGAAATAAAATGCCATTAGAACAAGTTAAAAATAGTTTACAAACTGCCTGGACAACCGTAAAAACAAAAGCCGAAGAATATCAGAAACCTCTGTTGGCAGGCGCAGCTACAGTAGCCACAGTCGCTGCAGCGGTCGTTATTCACCGCAACGCCGCAGCGATGAAAGCTTTTGTCGGCAACATCGACATCAAAGGCACCTTGAGCCACCTGTTCAACCGTAAAGCCGTTGTAGTAGCTGTTGCTACCACAGCTGCCGCGTCGGTCAAAGAGGTTGCAGCTGATGTAGATTTGGACAAGTTCGCCACAGTGGTCGATCCTTGCCTGGACCCAGAAACCATGCAAGCTGTCCAAGATATGTTTGGGCATATGGGTCAATTCGTTTCCTAATTTTTCCTTGATAGAGGGCTTGATTCCAAGTCCTCTTAGTAAAATTTATAGTACATCATATAAACTTTAGTTTGTGTTGATTTTTATATTAATTTACACTATAATTTAATAGAACAATCAATAAACGGAGTTTATATGTTTTTAGTTAATGCTGTTAAAACAATGGGCGCAGGACTTGTTGCTGTAAAAGAACGGGCTGACGCGTTTTGCGAAAAACACCAGACCCTCGTGAAAACGGTGAAAGTCGCTGCTGCAACAGCTGCTGCTGCAGGCGTCACCTACCTTGGCTATCTCAATAGAGACTCTCTGAAGAATGTCGCTTTGACACTCAAAGACAAAGTATTCAAAAGCGCGCTTGATAGAGCAGTTGCCCCGCACGTAGATCATTTTGCTGCTCTTCGTAAAGACAGCGCAAAGAACGGTCTAGATAAGCTTGTCGATCAATTCGCGTTGTATTGCAAAGAGCTCACTCAGCAGGGTTCCGACATCGCAGAAGGCCGAGACCTCTTAAGTCTGCTTGCTGAAACAGCCGGCATCTGCGCTCGTAGCACAATAGCCCTAGAGACTGTAGCTGAAGTGGACGCTCTGCAAAAAGCCCGCGAAGCAGCATCTGCCGCTTTCGGTAACTTCGTTGCTCCAGCTGCTAGAACGATTGCCCGCGTTGTCATCAACGGACACGCAGCTGACGTTCAAGTCAACGGATAAATTTTCTCTTTACAAGGCCCCAAAAACATTGGGGCCTTTTTTCTTTTTCAATGATATACTGTAGCCCTATGAATGTAACAGCTACAGATTTCCATATTCAAGAATTTTCTAGACAACACGCACCGAGATCTTTCGGAAAGTGGGTCCACAACCATCCAGCCGCAGTCAAGGTGATCCGGGTGGCAGTGGCTCTGTTTGGCATGTTCGCTGTTGCAGCAGCCTTCTGGCTACACGCCCCCCTCGCTATAGCATGCACGATTACTGGGATCGCTGCACTGGGGGCCGCATTGACCCATTATCTTTTCCTGCGCTACGGCAGCGGCTCTCATCACGACATTCGCCACCACGTCTATACTCCTCAAGAATATCCAAAATCGGGACAAACCATCGGAAAACTCTTCTACCGAGGCCACATCCCTGTTCTGGAGATCCAGACGGACAAGCGCTTTGATGCCGGAGAAGCACATGGCTTTATGCTAGGGCCCCAGATCCATCAGCTGGTCTCGCGGTTCCATTTTCTGGCCCACACAGTGATGCGCAAACCGGGCACGCCAGAGCTTCCCTCTATTCTGGAAGAAATGAAAAGGGTCATCCCAGAAGACTTTCAACAGGAAATGGAGGGATTGGCCTATGGCTACAACAAGTGGGCAGAGCAGGCAAAGATCAAACACCGCTTGAGCCTCGATGATCTCATCTTGATCCACTGCCTGCCAGAAAAGCATCACTTCCAAATGCAAGCAGCAGAAGAGTTTTACCGCACCCCTGCCCCCCTGCCTGCTGCCGCCTGTACCACCATTCTGGATGAGGGTGTTTTGGCCCGTAATATGGACTGGTACCCCTTTGGCATCGCTGGCGAGTTGAGTCTGGTGGTCGTCTATAAGCCAGAAAAGTTGGCCCTGATTGGAGTGCCTGGTATGATCGGACCTGTCAGCTTCTTCACTCCACATATGGTCGGCGCAATGAACGTTTGCCCAGGCAGCACAACCTCAGTGCGCGGCATGCCCGCTATCTTCTACAACCGCTTGATTGCCGAAAGAACTACGCACGTAGAGCAGGTCAGCCAAATCACTGGCAAACCACTCGGCCCCTATCACCTTAGCCTAGCCGATACAGCCGGTGGGGCACGTACCATTTCGTTCTACCAAGGCCCGGGCAATACGGATCATACAAGATTTTTTGAAGATCGGCCGGTGATTACCCTCAACTGGACCGAACCAGACCACCAAGGCAATGTCTTCAATAGCCAACAACGAGATCGGATCCTCAAAGCCTATTATCGGGGCACCACAAAGGGCATGGATCGGACGCGGCTGGCCACAGGCGCCCTCTCTTTGGCCCCCTACGTCAATTCTCTCATCTCGTTGCACACCATCGTTGCTGAGCCCCAAAAAGACCGCATCTGGCTCGCTTTCGATAACGGCTACTCCGGCTCCCAAGAAAAGCAGCAGTTTTCTATTAGCTCATTCTTTGCATAATAAAATTTTTAATATCATTGACTTTAATAAGTTTTTATAGTATAATCGAATGATACAGGAAATTTATGATATCATTAATAGAAAAATTGGATAGATTCAGTTCGTGGTTGAGAGGCACGAGCGCAGCTGCGGATGAAGCCATTGCGGCGGCTGTAGCCGTTCCTGGAAGTATAATTACTACAACAAATGCTGCGCCGGCGCTCGTCCAGGGCCTACACAATACCACAACCTCTGCACAACTAGCATTAACCAACCTCAATGCAGCAACCCGGTCTTTAACTGATGCTGTTGGTCGCTTAACACCTATAGCCACTCAACTTCCCGGTACCCTAAGCACCGTAAAAAAAACCAGTCGTCAACTCGAAAAAAGCTTAAAATACATCGGCATTGGCTTGATGGGACTTTGCGCAACAGGCGTGGCAGCGATTGGATTCAATGTACTCAAAGAAGCGAAGCCCTCCACGATTCAGTGGTTTGTGCAGCGCCGACGCACATTCCAAGCTATCTCAGGCGGCTTGATGGCGACGATTGGCACTATAGGCATTGTGTGCGCCGCGTACTCAGGCGTCACAACGTACTTTAAAATACCTCCCGTTACACCGAGACGTAAGGCCCCATCTCCACCCCCTGTACAACCTGTTCCAGAATAGTCTTTAGCTTGATGTTGCGCTGGTAGGCGAGCTTCGCTTGCGCCAACAACTCTTGCAAATGCTCCAAATCGAGAAGACGCTTGGCCGGGGGGGCTTGAGGGAAAAAGAGCGTTTCCTCTGGTAATTGGCACTGGCGGGCATGCTGGTCGCTCGCCCAGAGAAGAATCGCTGTCAAAAATCCTTCTACTTTTCTGTGCTGCAATAAGGGATCTTCCAAAGCCTCTACCTCTTTTTCTATGCGAAGCGCTTCGGTAGCGAGCTGGGCAAAATCGATGGGCTCTATCTGAGTAGTAGCGGCCAGACGCCACTCGGCACAGCGAGAGCGAATGGTGGGAAGAAGCGCTCTTTCATCATCGGTTTGCAGCAAAAAAATGGTATCGGTCAGAGGCTCTTCGAGTGTTTTGAGAAGCGCATTGGCAGCTGCAGGTTGCATCCGCTCTAAGCGGAGAAGGAGAAACACTTTGCACGGGGCTTGAAAGGGTGCTAAAGAGGCTTGGTCGATGAGCATGCGGATGGAGTCAATCGTATGCAAACCACTTTTCCCTTCGGGCTGGTAGAGATGAAAGTCAGGATGACTCTCCAAGCGATCGGAAGTGGTGGCGAGGAGCTCTGCGGCCCGCTCTTTGGCTTGTGTGGCCGCTTCCGGGCCAATGAGGAGAAGAACAGGCGCATCAAACATAACGCAACACCAAGCGCATCGCGGCTTCTAAAAGCTGGGCGGGAGGCTGCGATGCATCTAATAGATGAAAGCGGTTGGGCTCTTTTTTCGCAATGGCGAGATACCCTTCCCGGATTTTTTTGTGAAAGGCGAGCCCTTCTGCTTCAATCCGGTCTTGCTCTCGGACTTTGTGGGCTCGCTGGAGCCCTTGTTCGGGATCAATATCGAGATAGAGGGTGAGATGGGGAGTGAGATGCTCGGAGATAAAAGAGCAAAAATGAGCCACTTTCTCCATCGAGAGGCCTCGGGCATTGCCTTGATAGGCAATCGTGGAATCATTGAAGCGATCGCAGAGGATGATCTGCCCTTTGGCCAGGGCGGGCTGGATCACTTCGCGGATGTGCTCGGAGCGGGAAGCTAAAAACAGACAAAGCTCCGCATAGGGAGACATGAGGCTACGCTTTTTAAGGAGAAGATGACGGATCTCTTCACCGAGCTCGGTCCCGCCTGGCTCGCGGGTCTTGAGAACGGAGCGCCCCTTCTCTTGGGTCAATCGATGCGCGAGTCCCTCCATGAGGGTCGTTTTCCCTGCGCCTTCTCCCCCTTCAAATGTGATGAAACGGCCTGTCATTTGGCTTTGCTGCATAAATCCAATGAACTAAGCATGCAATGTTTACCACAGAGAGAAAAACTGTTTTTTCTCTGTGGTGATTCTTTATAATCGACGCCCTTTCATTCTTCTACTACTACGGCTTCGATTTTTTGGGCTCCAATGACTGTATCCTCATCTTCTTTGAGAGCAACGAGTCGAACACCTTGCGTTGTGCGTCCCATTACGCGTACATCGCGCATCGGGATGCGTACTGCTTGTCCAACCTTCGACATCAGGAGCACGCTATCACTATCTGCGACATTGAGTGCCGCAATGACCAGCCCGTTGCGCTCTGAAGTGATGATCGATTTGACGCCAATGCCGCCGCGGTTGGTCTGACGGAAGTCTTCTACACGGGAGCGCTTGCCAAAGCCATTTTCACAGATGACGAGAATGCTTTGCTCGGGGGTGACCACTTCGCAGCTGACGACGCGGTCGCTCTCATTTTTGAGAAGAACGCCACGAACGCCGCGGGCGACTCGCCCCATGGGGCGAACGAGCGCTTCATCAAAGCGAACCGCCATCCCGTTGCGGGTAAAGATCATGACCTGCTGGCCTGGGCGGGTGACGCGGGCAGCCATCAGCTCATCTCCTTCATCGATGTTGAGGGCAAAGACCCCTTTGCGCCGGGGATTGCTGAAAGCGGAAAGTTCGGTCTTTTTCACAACGCCTTTGCGGGTCGCAAGGAGGATGCAACACCCTTCCTCTTCAAAATTACGCATCCGGAGAATCGCCGCTACTTTTTCTCCAGGGCTCAGATCTTCGAGGAGGTTGATGAGTGGTCTGCCTTTTGTACGGCGGCCCGTTTCAGGGATCTGCCACACTTTGGTCCAGTAGCAGCGTCCCAACGTGGTGAAGATGAGCAGAGTGTCATGGGTGGAGGCGACGTAGACATTTTTGAGGACGTCCTCTTCTTTTTTCATCTCCATTCCAATGACGCCAGCGCCGCCCCGCCTTTGTTCGCGGAAGGTATCGATCGGCATGCGCTTGATGTAATCATCGCTAGAAATGGTGATGACGACTTGTTCATCGGCAATGAGGTCTTCCATCTGGAATTCCCCTTCTGCAGCGACGATCTTGGTCTTCCGCTCTGATTTGTGATTTTTGCGCAAATCATCGAGCTCTTCGCGGATGATGTCGCGCACCATCGCTTCGGAAGCAAGCACTGCCTTGTAGTGGGCAATTTTTTGGAGCAAATCTTTGTATTCGGCATCGATTTTTTCTGCTTCGAGGCCAGTGAGTTGGTAGAGGCGCAAATCGAGGACGGCATTGGCCTGTTTTTCGCTGAGATCAAAACGGGCCATCAGCTCAGAGCGGGCAGCCTCTCGGTTGGAAGAGGCGCGGATCACGCGGACGACCTCGTCGAGGTGATCGAGCGCTTTTAAATACCCCTCGAGAATGTGGGCACGGGCTTCGGCTTTGGCTAGCTCAAAGCGGGTACGTCTGCGGATCACTTCGATCCGATGGTCGATCCAGGCGGCGATCATCTGCTTGATGTTCATCGTGCGGGGCAAGCCATGATCGAGCGCGAGCATGTTGCATCCAAACGTGATCTGCAGATCGCTATTTTTGTAGAGCTGGTTGATGATGACGTCTGGGATCTCTCCTCGTTTGAGTTCTAGGACAATCCGGAGGCCATCTTTATCGGACTCGTCTCGAATATCGCTTACGCCGGTGATCACTTTGTCGTTGATGAGCTCGGCAATCCGCTCGATGAGGCGTGCTTTGTTGACGTTATAAGGAACTTCATCCACGACGATCTGTTGGCGTCCTTGTTGCAGATCCTCTACACGGAGTTGTCCTCGGAGGAGGAGTTTGCCTCGTCCTGTATGATAGGCTTCTTTGATGCCTCTGAATCCACAGATGACTCCCCCTGTCGGGAAATCGGGACCAGGCATCGCCTTCATGATGTCATCGATGGAGGCGCTACGGTTTTCAAGAACGATTTGCGTGGCATTGATGAGCTCGTGGAGATTGTGGGGCGGAATGTTGGTGGCCATCCCGACAGCAATCCCCGAAGAACCATTGCAGAGGAGGTTGGGAAATTTTGAGGGAAATACCGTGGGTTCCGTCTTTGTCTCATCATAGTTCGGGATGACCTCCACTGTCTCTTTATCGAGATCTTCCATCAGTGCAATCGCAGAAGAGGTGAGGCGCGCTTCGGTGTAACGCATAGCAGCTGGTGGATCGCCGTCAATGGAACCAAAGTTTCCCTGGCCATTGATGAGGGGGTAGCGCATGACCCAATCTTGCGCTAAGCGGACAAGGGTCGGGTAGATGACCGTTTCCCCGTGAGGGTGATAATCGCCGGAGGTGTCTCCGGAAATCTTTGCACACTTACGGTGTTTGGCTCCCGGGGTCAGATTGAGCTGCCGCATCGCATAGAGGATGCGTCGTTGGGAGGGTTTGAGGCCGTCGCGAACGTCGGGAAGGGCGCGAGAGATGATCACCGACATCGAATAGCGAAGGTAACTCTCCTTCATCTCTTCTTCGATATTGCGAGGGACAACCGTTTCATCTTGTGTGTAGGACATCTGGACTCTCTTTTAAATATCGAGGTTTTTAACGGATAGGGCGTACTGCTCAATGAACAACCGGCGCGGCTCGACGACCTCTCCCATGAGCATGGAGAACATCCGGTCGGCAGCAATCGCATCGGGCAGGGTCACTTTGACAAGGGTACGGATCGCAGGATTCATGGTAGTGTCCCACAACTGGTCCGCATTCATTTCACCAAGACCTTTATAGCGCTGTACTTCAACCCCCTTGCGGCCGTTGTTGCGCACTGCATCGATCGTCTCCCGGAGCGTATAGAGAGGGGTCACCTTATTCCCCTCTTCGGTCCATTCAAACAGCTCTCCTTCTGAAACGAGGTATTGATCGAGCTTGAGATTAAAAGCAGCCAATTTCTCATGCAGCGCAATGAGGCGATTCTGATCATATAGCTCAATGAAGGCGAGCGATTTAGGGACAAATTCGCGCATTTCTGTCGTCACTTCTTCGGGCGGGATAGAGGCAATGGTATCTTCGTGGATTTGACGCTGCAGCGCTTCGTTCTCTTTTTTAAATGCGACGAGATCTTCATCCGTATAGATAAACTTGTACTGGTCTTTGACAGAGACTTGGTACTGTGGGAATCGATTGTGCTGGCGCGCGGCCAAAAATTCGCGGAAAGAGACTCCTTTGCGCTCCACTGCTCCAATGAAGTTTTCTACTTCGAGGACCATCTCCATGAGCTTTTGCATCTCTTCTTTGGAGTAGGAGTTCTCGGAGCGGGCGCGTCGGAGCAAAATGTCACTCAACCCTAAGCTGAGGAGGTATTCATCCATTTCTCTTTCACTGTGGATATACTGGCTTGTCTTTTTGCGAGAGACCTTGAACAGAGGAGGTCTTGCGATGTAGACGTAGTTGTTTTCAATGAGCGCTGGCATGTGGCGATAGAAAAAGGTCAAAAGCAAGGTGCGGATGTGAGAGCCGTCGACATCGGCGTCGGTCATGATGATGATCTTATGGTAGCGGAGTTTGGCGAGATTGAAATTCTCTTGGCCAATCCCGCAGCCAAGAGCTGCAACCATGGCTCCTACTTCTTGGTTCTGTAAGACTCTTTCGAGACGCGCTTTTTCCACGTTCAGAATCTTACCGCGAATAGGCAGGATCGCCTGGAATCTTCGGTCGCGTCCCATTTTGGCAGAGCCACCCGCAGAATCTCCCTCAACGATGTAGATTTCACAAAGAGCCGGATCGCGCTCTTGGCAATCGGCTAACTTTCCAGGCAGCCGAGCACCGTCGAGAGCGGTTTTGCGCAGCGTCAACTCGCGCGCTTTTTTCGCAGCTTCGCGCGCCTGAGCAGCGATGGTTGCCTTTTCGACGATCAGTTTTGCTGTAGCTGGATTTTCATCGAGATAGGTAGTGAGCTCTTCCCCCACAATCTGCTGGACAATGCCAGCCACTTCACTATTTCCGAGGCGCTGCTTGGTCTGTCCTTCGAACTGCGGATTGGGTACTTTAACAGAAACGACAGTGGTCAGTCCTTCGCGCATATCTTCGCCGCTCACGACGATTTTGTCGTTTTTGAGAGAGGCATGTGTCTTGATGTATTGGTTCAAGACGCGAGTGAGCGCAGTGGAAAACCCGGTGAGGTGGGTGCCCCCTTGGCGTGTTGAGATATTGTTCACATAGCTATGGATGTTCTCCACATAGGTGTCATTCCACTGCATAGCCACTTCGACATCGACCGGGCCATCTTGTCCCTCGCGAACTGCATGCATGTAGATCGGTTTGGGAAAAAGCGGGATTTTCCCCTCATTGAGATACGAAACGAAAGAGGAGATCCCTCCTTCATAGTTGAAGCGGACCGGTTCGCGATTCGCATCTCGCTCATCTTGGAAGAGGAGCGTGATTCCGCGATTCAAGAAGGCGAGCTCTCGGAAGCGTTTGAGCAAGATGTCGTAATCGAACTTTGTCACGGAAAAAATGGTATCATCCGGCCAGAATGTGACTTTTGTGCCTCGCTTGGTCGTCGTCCCCAGTTTTTTCAATAGGCCTGTCGGCTTGCCTCGGGCAAATTCCATTTCATACATGGTGCCATGCTTACATACAGTGACGATAAGCTTCATAGACAGTGCGTTGACGCAAGACACGCCGACGCCGTGCAATCCGCCAGATACTTTGTAGGTGCTCTTGTCAAATTTTCCACCTGCATGGAGGATGGTCATGACCACTTCGAGCGCTGTCACTTCGCGTCCCTGTTTGGCCGACTCTTTCTCGTGCTTTTCGACTGGGATGCCCCGCCCGTCATCTTCAACACTGACGCTGCCATCGGCATGAAGTATCACAACGATCTGCTTGCAATAGCCCGCTAGTGCTTCGTCAAAGCTATTATCGATAACCTCATAGACGAGCTGATGCAATCCATTGACATGCGTATCGCCGATATACATACCGGGACGCTCGCGCACCGCCTGAAGACCTTCCAGAACGGTGATCGAACTTGCATCATAATTTTCCTCTTTCGCCATTGTCGTCATGCCTTATATCCTAAGAGTATATTGTTGAAGTAAGTTTCAGTCGATTTTTCGGTTCTTTTGAGCCGCTTTTCGACTTCAAAATTGGGGGGCTATATCGACACCCAGTATATTGCCCCCCAATTTTGAATCGAAAATCGGCCAAAAGAATCCAAAAACTCGACGAAACCTTAATTCAACATTACACTCTAAATACAATTTTCTGAACGGAATACCGCTCTTGCAGCTGTTTCAATAACCGTGGCCTCTCATGTTGGCAGAGGACGCTGTAGAGGGTGGAACTTTTTACTTTCACAGTCAACACACCTTCGATGAGGGAAATAGGCTCTGTCATAGGAGCCAGTGTCTCTCCGAGCAACTCCTGCCAGTAGGCAAACACCTCTTGGCGTACATCTCCAGTTTTGCGTCCGAGTGCGCTTAAAAATTCAGGCAAAAGATCGCGGATTTGCTTTGCTGGATTGTGCGTTCCATTATAGTTTCTCGGCACTCTCTTTGCCATAAAAAACCGCTCCAATTTTTTGGAGCCAATTGCAAAACTCATTTACCCGGCAAAATCGCCCTTTTGAGGCCGGTTCCGCTCCTTCTCCTCAACCAACCCACAAGAGGTTGGTTTCGTCAAATGAACCGCGGCAGCCTTGCTGCCGCTCGGCACCAGCCTCAAAATCATCGATTTTCCCGGCCAAAGCAGTTTTGCAACTGCCTCTTTAGACTATAGAGATTTTTTTTCAAAAATGCAAGCCTGGTTCAGGCACTAGCATAATTTTCGTCCTTTTGTGCTATATTTGGAACCCATTTATGACGACTGCAGCAAAATGGCAACAGGCCGGGTTACCTTCAGAAATCTTTCACAACCATCCTAGCTTCGCCCATTTCATTGCTAAAAGCGACCTATTCAGACAGATCCGTCTGACGAAGGATGTCGCCATCCAGATGTTGGACTTGGAACCCAAGCTCCATGTGAATGGGCGTTGGATGGGATTGAACGAGCTACGAGAGAATTTTGAGGTGCACTATTCCTCGCAATTCAAACAAAATTTTGTCATCCATAAAAAGGACCGTCACGTCTACACCTATCTCGGCAATGGCCAGGGGCTCCAGCCCTACCATCCTTACCTCTCAGACCCGCTCCCCATTGAGAAACTGACCCCAGAACAATACAATGCGGCTCTAGAAAAAGGGCGTCAATTCCAGCGACCCGGTGAGGCCGAGACCGAAAGCCAAGCGCGCAATCAAGACAGGCGCTATGTTCTCCAAGTGGTCACCGTGATGCTCCATGGAGGGCACACCCATTTCCAAGAGCTTCTTACGAACCCACGCCATGTCTTCCCCCGGCTGATCACTCCTGATGGAAATGTGTTGGAAGAGGCGCTTGTGCTGAGAAACAAGGCTCTTTTCCCTCTCACCAACATGGGAGCGCAGCTCTGCTCGCTCGATCCTTGGAATATGAGCGATAGACCCAAAGATTTTCACATCACCAACATCGCGATCTCCCAAGAAGAGGCCGAGAAGTTCCAAGCATTTTGTCAAAAGTATCGCAGAGACAGCATCCAATTGGGACGACCGATCAACTTTCACTGGACCGACCAAAACTGCAGCGTATTTACCCGTGAGGCGTGCCGTGAGGCAGGCATTACGATTCCCACAGAGATGGCGATTCGGGATGTCGTAGCTGAAATTACTCCCGACTGGATCCGAAAAGTGTCGCTCTTCTTCCAGACAGTCAAAGAAGGGGTGTTTCAGTGGATGGAGCGGAAGATCTCCAAACGTCTGACTGAAGGGCTGCGCCAGGTTTCTGCTATGATTTCTTGCATTTGGCAGCGCACCTGGCAAATCTTGATCTCGATTTTCACCTTCCCGATCCGACTGTGTCTCGGGGATGGTACCGGGAAGTTTGGGGTGATGTTTGCTGGCGTCCAAAAGACTTTAGAAAATCCGGCCCGCTTTTGTGATTTCCGCCTCAATCTCCCCGCCGTGGTCCAACGCTGGCAAAAGGACCAAGCCTCCACTTTCGTGATTCGCAATCCCGTTAAGCTGGCTGTGGTGTGATCCCCTGCAGCAAAAACTGCTGCCAGGATATTGCTAATACGGGAAGATGTTCTATCGACTGCAGCTGAGAGCTCTCACAGAGAACAAGAGGATGAAATGTAGGATGGCGCCGGACAAACTCAAAGAGCCCTGCTAACTCCGAAGATGGAAAACGGCCTGTTTTAACCTCTACTGCCCATTTTCCCCAGCTCCCTTCAAACACTGCATCTACCTCATACGGCTCTTCCCTCCAGTATCTCACTTTTTGCCCCGCATTCCAGGCATAGGCTAGACAAGCATTTTCTACCCACGCTCCAAAGCGCTTCGGATCTAACTCTGGATTAGGGGGCGGATTTTGCTGGGTCGCGGCCAGTAAAGCATTGCTCAGTACGACAATCTTGGGAGGAGAGGCCCTCATGCGGATTTCTTTGGGAGAATATTTTGATAGTGCAGCGACTAGAAAAGCTTCTTCCAATAGAGCCAGATAGTAGGCGATCGTCTCAATGGCCCCCTCGTCCTGCAATTGCCCCATGATCTTTTGCAAAGAAATGATTTGACCCGCAAATTCCATGCATACAGCAAACACTTGCCGCAATAGAGCTGGTTTTCTAATGGGAGCCAAGGCCATGAGGTCTCGGCCAATTGCCGGGTCTACAATCGCGTCCCGGACATACGCTTTCCAACGAGAAAAGTCGTTTAGATAAAGAAAAGCACCCGGATAAGCGCCCGTTTGGACAAAAATGGAAACACTTTTGTCAGGAGGCAGATGAAAAATCTTTGCAAAATAGGAACAACTCCAATGAGTGAGGACCATCCGCTCGAAACGACCTGCCAGGCTTTCACGAGAGTCGGTGGCGAGTTTCAATGCAGAAGAGCCCGTAGCAACGATATGGATCGGCCATTTTTTACGAGCAATGCGGTCCCATTGCGTCTTCAATAGGACAGACCAATTTGGCAACACCTGCACTTCATCGAGCAGTGCATATACGGTTTTTGTTTGCTCGGCTGCTTGCTCCACTTTGGTCCAAAACTTCTCCCAAAACCCGGGCAAAGAGGCTTCTGGGCTATCTAAGGCCACGTAAAAAGCCTGTTCTCCCAGCTGTTTTTCTAGTTCAAGCAGCAGGGTGGTTTTCCCGATTTGCCTGGGCCCTACTAACAGCTGAATACGACCCGGCGCTTTTTCAGCCAAACGCTTCTTGAGGAGGTCGCGGCTTTCTTGAAAGGAGAGGATAAATCCTTTGTCGATCATATTCTGATAATTATTCAGATATAATCGAATAAATCAAGAATCAGACACAACCTCCTGTATATGAGCAACATAAAAACAGCGGATCATTCAGAAAAAGAGTGTGCTGACCCCCCACGCGATCAGGAAATAGATCGTCATGGAAAGAAAGTCGTTACATGCAGTGACGATAGGGCCGGCGGAGATGGCGGGATCGACGCCGATCCGGACAAAGAAGAAGGGCGAAAAGACGCCCAATAGGGTACCGGCAAAACAGCCACCAATGAGCCCTACACCGACAATGACAGCAACGGCAAGTGGGGTCGCGCTGCCTAAGAGTCCTCCTCCAACAAAATCGAGCAGATAGGTCAAAATCCCACAGCTGACGCCAAAAAAGGCCCCCGTCAATAGACCGCTGCAGAGCTCCTTCATGAGGGTCTCACGCCGATTTCCTTCCGAGAGTTCTCCCATCGCCATGATGCGGACCAAGACGGTGCTGCACTGTAGGCCAATATTGCCAGACATGCCGGTGATCAGAGGCACAAAGAACAGGGCAAAGGCGAGAAGGCCCCCTTCACGGCGCGAATAGAAGGAGGACATGACACTTACATTGAGCAAACCGGCAAGAAGGGTGACGACCAGCCAAGGCGCGCGCGCCTTGAAACGGCGCCAAACCGAATCATGGGAAGAGAGCCTTTCGCTGGTACCCGCCATTTTGGCAATGGTCGCATCGGCCAGATCTTCCATCGCTTCGACCACGTCTTCGTGGGCGATCACGCCAATCAGGTCATTATCAATATTGACAACGGGGAGCGATGAGAGTTTGTAGCGCTCGAAAATGTCGATCACCTCTTCGCGAGTCGCATCGGGAGTCACTTTGTGCAGAATGGGACGCATCACCTGACGCAAAGGAGTGACAGGAGGATTGATCATGAGGTTGCGCGCAGGAACATACCCTTGAAGCTCGCCGCTTGGATTCAAGATGAAAATCCCCTTCGCAAAATCAATGCGAGGGTTATCGCGGATATAGGCAGAGGCTTCTCCAATCGTCATCTCCATAGTGAAGGCGAAATACTCAGAGGTCATGAGTCTGCCCGCACTATTGCGATCGTGCTTCTTCAACTCGCGGATCCGACTTGCCTTCTTCGAGTCGATCAGCTCCATCACTCTTCTCAGGCGCCGTTCAGGCATGTCTTCGGCTACCCAAACCGCCTCGTCAATCGGCATCCGATCAAAGATTTTCTTCAATTCCGAATCGTCGAGCTGACGAAAAAGGGCCAGCCGGGTGTCGCTATCGGTATGGATGATGAACTTGATCTTATCGTCGCGGTTGGGAAGGTTCTCATACAGCACGGGACGCACATTAGGGGGAAGATGGGACGCAGCATAGGCCAAATCGATAGGAGAGTGCTCGCAAGCAATTTTTGCAATGTCATGCAGGCGCACTTTGGAAGTGGGCTTATGGAAGGCCGCCTCGAGCTTCTCCTTGAGAAGATCGTCGATTTGCTTGGGATTGGTCTCTTCACTGCTATGCATTCTTCAATCATACCTCGTGTTTTTGCTTTTCATCAATTGATTTTCCGGATATTCTTATTTGCATGCACGACCCAAAACAGATAAGAAATATTGCAATCATCGCCCACATCGACCATGGGAAAACTACCCTGCTCGACAACCTCCTGAAACAATCGAATATTTTCCGCGAAAATGAGAAAATCCCCGAACGGGTCATGGATAGTTACGACCAAGAGCGAGAGCGAGGCATCACCATCTTTGCCAAGCATACATGCGTCTATTATAAAGATTTCAAAATCAACATCATTGATACCCCAGGCCACGCCGACTTTTCGGGCGAAGTAGAGCGTGTGCTCGGG
>JACQAR010000059.1 GCA_016194825.1 Chlamydiia bacterium | reverse complement strand
CTCAGCGACTTTAGTCAAGTCGCTTCGCCTCCGCTACCCGAATCTACTCCGTAGATTCTAAAAATTTTCCTAGAAAATCTTTGATTTTTCCAGGCAAAGCGAGTTTCGAAAGAAGTCTATTTTCTCACCTTGTTAGCAAAAAGGTGTGCGCCTATGTGTGCCCGTGCCTCTGCCCGTGCCCTTGCCCAGTTCAGCTCTCGCAGAGAGCTGAACTTCGAATGGCACTGGCCGCAATCGCAAAAGCACATGCCACATTCAGCGAGTTCTTCACGCCACAAAGAGGGATTTCTAGGATGTGATCAGCCTTTTGCATTAGTGCTTCGGAGACGCCATATTCTTCGTTGCCCAATACCAGCGTAAACTGTTGAGGGAAAACAAACTCATGCAAGGAAATTGCCTGATCACTGGTGTCGAGGACAAGGATCGGTTTGGGGAGCTCGTCTAAGGAAATCGCTTTTGCACAGGGGACGAGGTCTGCCGCGCCCATGGCTGTTCTTTGGACTTTCTCATTGTCGAGATAGGGAGTGCGCTCTGAAAAATAGACCTTCCCGATCCGCATCGCCTCACAGGTGCGGAGAATGCTCCCCACGTTATAGGCGGAGCGGATTCCATCCAAGTAGATCGCAATCGGCAAAAACTCGGCTCCAATGGGGCGATCGCCCGTTCTGAGACGGGGCAATAGGTTGTGCTCTTTGAGGGATAAGGAGGCTTGCTGCAAATGCCAGTGGTAGCGGTCAGCTAACTGCTTTTTGTCGGTGATGGAGAAGGGAAGGAGTTTCATCCAGGAAAGAAGCGCGTTGTAGGCTTCCCGCTCCTCTGTACTCCAACTCGTTTGACCAAAATACTTACGCAAGAGTTCTGCGCATTTCTTATGTTTTTGTTTCAGATCGAGCTGGAGAAACTTTCGCTTTGTGAACATGAGACCTCTTGCATAACCTCATTTGTTTGCTAAAATCGTTCTTTTTCCGGTGATTTTTATCGCTCTCTCTCGCCGACTTTTTAAAGTCGCCTCGTTCGTTTGATCCGAAACTGCAAGCAGTTTCTAAAAATCATCAGAAAAATCTCCGATTTTTTCAAACAAAGCAGGTTATGCAAGAGATCTGTTGCTTTTCTTCTCTAAGTAGGCGTCGAGCGTGCCATCAAAGATCACGAGCCCCTCTTCTTCAAAGGCAAAGATCTTAGTGGCAAATCCGTTGATCAGTTCCCGGTCGTGGCTTGCGACAATGGCGGTTCCCTTGAAATCTTCTAAGCCCCATGCAAGGGCAGAGACGGCTTCTAAGTCGAGGTGGTTGTTCGGTTCGTCGAGGACGAGAAAATTGGGTCCAAGCAGAATGAGGCCTCCGAGCAATAGGCGGGCGGTTTCTCCCCCAGAAAGGGCGCTCAGGGGTTTGAACGCTTCATCGCCGCTGAAGAGCATTCTGCCGAGGATGCCGCGCGCATCTTGGTCAAAAACGGTGGCTGTACGCCCTTTGAGCCAGTCGAAGGCTGTTTCTGGGCTGTGTTTATGGATCACATCACCATGATTCTGCGGGAAATAGCCAATTTCAAGCGCATGTCCTGGTGTCAGAGTCCCTCGATCAGGTTGTAAAACGCCTGCCAAGAGTTTGAGAAGAGTGGTCTTCCCTTTTCCGTTATTCCCGATCACGGCTATCTTATCGCCGCGGTGGATTTCACAAGAAAAGTTCTCAATGACCGGCTGATGGCCATATCCTTTGCATAAGTGGCTCGTTTTGAATACGACCTGTCCCGATTGTTTCTCCGGGGCGTTGAAGCGGATATAGGGTCTTTGGATATTGGACTTTTTCAATTCCAGAGGCTGCAACCGCTGGATCTCTCGGACGCGAGACTGTACCTGGCTGGCGCGGGTCCCTGCTCCGAATTTCGCGACAAACTCTTTGAGCTGGGAGATTTTCTTCTCTTTGGCTTTATTTTCATCTTCTGCGCGGGAACGGACCGCGGTTTTTGTGACGAGCATCGCATCATAGTTGCCAGGATAGGTGATGATCGTTTCGTAGTCGATATCGGCAATGTGGGTACAGACGGCGTTTAAGAAGTGGCGGTCGTGGCTGACGACAACGAGCGTTCCTGTGTATTCATGCAGGAATTGCTCGAGCCACGAAATCGATTCAAGGTCCAGGTGGTTGGTCGGCTCATCGAGGAGCAGCGCTGAGGGGTGGCCGAAGAGTGCTTGGCAGAGCAAGACTCTGAATTGCCGGTCAGTGGGAATTTCGTGCATTTTTTTTCGGTGCAGAGATTCAGGGATTCCCATTCCGATGAGGAGCACTTCGGCCTCCGATTCTGCAGTATAGCCATCTTCATCGGCGACGACCTCTTCGAGCTCTCCTAAACGGATACCGATCGCATCGGTCATTTCCTCGCCATACAGACGCTCCCTCTCTTGTAGGGCTTCCCAAAGACGGCCGTTGCCCATGATCACCGTATCAATCACCAAATGATCTTTGAAGTCTTCAATCCGCTGTTTTAAAAAACCCACTTTTCTGGGCAACGTGACGGTGCCTGTTGTAGGGGGTTCGGTTCCCATGACGATCTTGAGGAGAGTCGATTTGCCTGAGCCATTCGGCCCGGTCAGGCCATAGCGACAGCCTGTGTTGAAAGTGAAAGAGACATCTTCGAACAGGGTACGTTTCCCTACTCGTTTTGAAATTTTTTCTAGCGTGATCATGAAGATATGTTACCATAAATTGGAGGGGAAAACAATGCTGTTTGCAGATGTAGTGGAAAAATTTTTACGCTATCTCGAGGTAGTCAAGGGAGTCTCTCCGCATACTCTGCGCGCCTATCGAATCGATCTGGTCTCTTTACTGAACTTTGCCTCCTCTGAGTTGCATATGACCGATGTTACGAAGAGGCTGATTCGAGGCTATCTCTCTCAGATGCATGCCCAAAAGGCCGCGAATCGGACCCTTCTGCGGCGTCTGGCCGCCCTAAGGAGCCTGTTTCGCTATGCTATGAAGGAGAAGATTGTGACGGAGAATCCATTGGACGAAATCGACAGTCCGAAACGGGAAAAAAAACTCCCTGTCTCTATTAGCTATGCACAGGTGGAGCACCTCTTCAATCAGCCAGACACCTCGACCTATCTAGGTCTGCGCGATCGAGCCATTTTGGAGCTCTTTTACAGCTCGGGACTTCGCTTGAGCGAATTAACACAGCTCAACCGCTCCGATTTTGATGAAAAGAATTTGATGTTGAACATCTTCGGCAAGGGGAAGAAGCAGCGGATGGCGCCGATCACAAAGACTGCGGCTCGTTGGATCCGAGCCTATCTCGACCATCCGGATCGACCGGACAGGCAGGAGATTTTTCTCAACAAATGGGGCAAGCGGATCACACCTCGATCGATCGATCGGAATTTCGCCCGCTATCTCAAGGCAAGCGGCCTTGCTGAGCGGATTACGCCGCATGCGATCCGGCATACCATTGCGACTCACTGGCTAGAAAAGGGGATGGATCTCAAGACGATCCAGATGTTGTTGGGACATAGCTCGCTCTCAACGACGACGATCTATACGCACGTCTCTGCCAAGCTCAAGCGCGAGGTGTACGACCGGACGCATCCGAGGGCGTAAGATTACCCAGCATCCTCGATCATCTTTCGGTTTTCGCGCATCTTCTCGACGGCTTCATCGCCTTGTCTTTTGATTTCGCGAGAGCAATTTTTGATCATCAGCTGCATCAGCTGCTTATACTCTTTGCTATCTTTGGCCATTCCCAACCAGGTCTCTGAGGAATTCGCAGGTGGTGGGTTGTTTGCAGGGGGCGTGTTCGCTCCTGATGTCGATGGAGGAGGTTGGTTATTATTTCCTCCGGTAGGATTCACTTGGGTCATATGTCGCTCCTTGAACCTATCCCAGCAAAGCCAAAATAATCCGCAAAAGCAACGAAACCATTTTACTGGGATAGGTTCTTGCATTAATCATATCAGGTATGCCATTTTCCAAACGATGGTGTATGGAAAATGTTTAATGCAAGCAGGAGTAGTGGGGATCAGCCACAAAACCGCTGATTTGTCCTTGCGCGAGTTGATCGCGCCAGCTGCTCATGCGCTAGAAGGAGAAAAAGCCCGCTTTTTCCCTTATCCCACGGTTCTCTTATCGACGTGCAACCGGATTGAGATCTATTTCAGTAGCCCTCATCTAGCCGGAGCGCATACCGATCTTCTCGCTTTCTTAAGGCGCGGGATTGAAATTCCTTTTGAACATCGCCTCTATTCCTATTTTCATGCCGACTGCTTTGCGCATTTGACTCGTGTTGCTACAGGATTAGACAGCGCGATTTTGGCAGAAACAGAGATCTTGCGCCAAGTCAAAGTCTCCTATGCAAAAGCAGCAAACACTCTCTCTTTACCTAGCTGTCTGCACTACATTTTTCAAAAAGCATTCAAAATCGCCAAATCTGTCCGTACTCGTTTCGCCTTAGAGCGTGGCGCGCCCCATCTCTATAGCATGCTCTATGAAATCGCCGCCTCTTATTGGGAAGGTCTGGAACAGAAGAAAATTTTGTTCGT
This sequence comes from Chlamydiia bacterium, assembly GCA_016194825.1. GTDB lineage: Bacteria > Chlamydiota > Chlamydiia > Chlamydiales > SM23-39 > JACQAR01. The sequence goes on along the minus strand of JACQAR010000059.1, from coordinate 8,096 downwards.
CGGGAATTCCGATCTCAACCGGGGATTGATCAGTTTTTTAGCGCGGAAAAACATCCATCGCTTTGTCTTGGCGACACGTCGGCCCGAAACGGTGTGTCTCGAAGGAGTCACCGCATGCAATCGTAAAATCCTGAAGCACTGGAGTGAGTTCGACTGGATCATTTGCGCAAGTCAAGCGGACGAGGCGCTGATTTCCGGAACCAGTACTGGGCGACATCTCATCTTTGATCTCAGCGTGCCGCGCAATGTCGATCCAGCACTTGCTGATCTGCCCAATGTCCGGCTTTTCAATATCGAAATGCTCAATCAACAGATTGAAGAAAAGCGGAAGCTGCAAGGAGATTGTCTGATGGAATCGGAGCAGCTGCTCGTAGAACAGGTGATCCGCTGTTGCTCTCTCTACCGCCACAAACACGAAAAGATGTTGCAGCTCGCACACGTATAGGAACCTATCCCAGTAAAAGGTTTCATACCATTCGCGGAAAATAAAGACATAAAGTGCACAGCGTATTTTGCCGAGCACCAAAGCCTGGAGCGAGAGGCCAACTTGTATCATGTTGGCTCGAGTGAAGGCGAAGGCGCGCAGGTAAAAGACGCCTGCAATTTATGAATTTATTTTTTGCGAATGGTATCAGTCCATTTTAACTGTTCACAAGCGCTGGAATGATCATTGTTTTTTGACGACTGACCTTCTATTTTGGAAGCAGCTGCTTCCCTATTTCAACTTATTGAATATCAGTGGATTAATTTTTTTTAAACAGATCATCTAAGGTTGCCTCGCTAGAGATGAGCTCTTCGGAATACATAGTTGGTTTTAGGCCCATCGTCATGATCGTAGAGAAAAAAAGCTGTTTTTTTGTCTTCGTTTGTTTCCAGAAACCTCGCGCGACAGCCATAAACCTGGGATTTAAGCGCGGCGCTGAAATGGTTCGACAAGGGTGGGAAATTGAAGGCGACTCGAATCAAGAAATCAATTCTCAGAGAAGGTCTCTCAGGGGTTGACGAAAAATTTCATTTGTACTTTCCTCTTTCTCTTCAACAAAAAGGAGAATGTCATGGCTTTAGAAAATTTCGGTGTTTCTAGTCGTTTGATCAGTCTAACAAATATGGCACGTTACCCAATGAGAGACGGAAGACCAAAATCACTAGGAGAGAAAATCGTAGACAGAGCAGTAGCAGAGGTGGCTTATATCGCGTTGGTGATTGTGTCGATTGTGGAAACGATCTTCGTGACATGTACATGGCTTGTCTATAGAGTCACGGAGAGAGGAGAACAGGCTAATCTCATGTTCGCAAGATTGAAAAGTAGCTCTTTTAGCATTCTTTGGAGCGCTGTTTGTGTTGTCGTCAACCCATTTAAAGACAAGCTGATTATCACAGAAACGGAAGCTCGCAAATTGTTAAAATGTCCTCGAGTCACTGTCCAGTTTTAGTTCTCAGAATTCCGCATGGCCGGGGAAGCGGGGGAAGGGGGTAACGTCGCGGATGTTTTCCATGCCAGTGGCAAAGAGGACTAGCCGCTCAAAGCCAAGCCCAAACCCCGCATGTGGGACGGAACCATATTCGCGCAGCTCTAGGTACCACCAGTAGTCTTCCCGATTCAGCTGGTGATGGCGGATTTTTTCTTCGAGACGATCGAGCCGCTCTTCGCGCTGAGAGCCTCCGATGATTTCCCCAATTTTAGGGACCAGGATGTCCATGGCGGCCACGGTTTTCCCATCGCCGTTGTCTCGCATGTAAAAGGCTTTGATCTGGGCGGGATAGTCGGTGACGATGAGCGGTTTTTTGCAGTATTCTTCTGCCAGATAGCGCTCGTGCTCTGACTGCAGGTCGGCGCCCCATTCAAAGGGAAATTCAAACTTCTTGGGCGCTTTTTTCAAGATCTCGATGGCCTGTGTATAGGGAATGTGAGCGAAGGATGAGTCGACGACGTGCTGGAGCCGTGCGATGAGTCCATTTTCGATGAATTTGTCGAAAAATTCCAAATCTTCCCGACAGTGCTCTAACACATAGCGGATGCAGAACTTGAGATAGCTCTCCGCACATTCCATATTCGCCTTCAGATCGGCAAAGGCCATTTCAGGCTCGATCATCCAGAATTCCGCTAAGTGGCGCGAGGTGTGGGAATTTTCTGCACGAAACGTCGGGCCAAATGTGTAGATATCAGAGAGCGCACATGCCATGATCTCTCCCTCCAATTGGCCTGAGACGGTGAGATAAGCAGGCTTGCCGAAAAAATCTTTGGTGGGGTCAGAGAAGTTGTTGAGGGTGGTCACGCGGAACATTTCTCCTCCTCCTTCACAATCCGAGCCGGTGATCACCGGGGTCTGGATGTAGAGGAATCCCCGCTCTTGGAAAAAGAGGTGGGTAGCGAAGGCGAGAGCATTGCGGACGCGGAGTACAGCTCCTTGCGTGTTGGTACGGGGGCGTAAGTGGGCGATCGTGCGCAGGTATTCAAAGGTATGCCGTTTTTTTTGCAGTGGATAGCGGGTGGCATCACATAAGCCTAGCACTTCCATGTGGGAGGCATGGAGCTCGAGCGCTTGATTTTTGCCTGGGCTGGCCACTAATTTTCCTGTAACACGCACCGATGCGCCGGTCGTCATCTGTGGCAGCAGTGTCTCATAGTGAGTGATTTTGGCATCAGCGATGATCTGTAGGTTTGCCAGCGTGGAGCCGTCGTTGAGCTCGATGAACGAAAACGACTTTTGGTCGCGCACAGTGCGGATCCAACCTGCAACCGAGATCTCTTTTCCAATCCAGGTTTCAGGTGTTGTGGCGTGGAGGATTTGTTTAATTTTGGTTCTCATAGACTCGCAAAAGTTTTGAGGGTCGCGATTTCTTCTTTCCAAACGGCAGGTCCCTCAGGGGTCTCTAAATATTTCGGAAGGTGTCTGGTTTTTTCGGAGCGCATCAGGTAGCGAAAGGGCTCGATGCCGATCTTTCCTTGTCCGAGAGGCGCGTGCCGATCGACACGGGAGGCAAATTCTTTCATAGAATCATTCAAGTGGAAGGCTCTGAGATAAGAGAGCCCAATGATGGCGTCAAACGCTTCGAGTGTTTTTTCCATCCCCTCCTCTGTTCGGATATCATAGCCGGCGACAAAGAGATGGCAGGTGTCGATGCATACGCCAATCGGCAATCGATCTTTGACTGCTCCAATGATGGTGGCGAGGTGCTCAAAACGGTGGCCCACACTCGAACCTTGGCCGGCCGTGGTCTCTAAAAGAAGCTGCGTTTTGCCAGAGTTCGCCAGCTCTTCGACTTCTAAAAGACTTTCGATGATGGTCGACAGGCACTCGTCGACACTTGCTGTCGTTGCAGCGCCAGGATGGAAATTGAGATAGGGAATTTTGAGCAGATGACACCGCTGCAGCTCTTCTCGAAAGGCTTGCCGGCTCTTGTGCAAAACAAGGGGGTCCACAGCTCCTAAGTTGATGAGGTAGCTGTCATGGCTCATCACCTGATCGATCCCCGTTTCTGCGAGCGCTTTTTCCCAGAGGGCGACTTCTTCTGGGGAAATGACTCTTCCTTGCCATTGTTTTTGGTTGCTAGTGAAGAGCTGCACTGTGGTCGCTCCAATCTTTTCTCCTTCATAGATGGCTTGGAATGCGCCTCCTGCAGCAGAAGTGTGGGCCCCGATCCAAATTTTTGTCGTCATAGGTACCTAGAGGTAATTGCAAAAGTCCATTTGGGCGCAAATCCGCGCTCGCTGCGCCGATTTGCGCCGCAAAGCGACTTTTGCAATTACCTCCTAGGATAGCTCATGGATTGCGATTCTGACAAGAAAGGGCTATGCTTATCTTGTGGATACTTCGCGTTCGATCTTACAATCTGCCAAACGTTTTTTTGCAGGGACTTTCCTGAGTCGCATCAGCGGTCTTTTGCGAGAGATCGCCATGGCATTTGCCTTTGGGACCTCGCCCGCAGTGGCTGCATTCATGGTGGCGTATCGTTTGGCGAATCTATTCCGCAGGCTTTTAGGAGAGGGGAATCTCCAATCGGGCTTTGCTCCCCATTTTGAATCTCTGTATGCCCAAAATCCGAAAGCAGCGCTCCAATTTTACCGCGACGTCTCTTTTTCTCTATTGGCTCTGTTGCTCGTGATCACTGTTGGCATGGAGGGGGGATTGGCTCTAGGAGCCTCTTATTTCAATGAGAGCTGGCAGGAGGTTGCGCGGCTGGCCATGTGGATGGCGCCTGGACTCATCTTCATCTGTCTATATGGGCTCAATGCGGCGCTTTTGCAGTGTAAAAAGCAGTACTTTCTCACGGGAGTGGCGCCTGTTGCATTTAATTTCGTTTGGATTGCATTTGCCTGTTTTGCGAGGAATATGGAAATGCTCTCTATGGGGATCACGCTGGGCTTCTGTTTGCAATGGCTGCTCACTTCTCTGCAGGTACGCAAAGAAATTTTTGCCCATTTGACGCTACAGGAATGGCTCTCGCCACAAATTTTTTCTACCTCTTGGAAGAGGCTCATGAAGTCTTTGAGTTTGGGGATTTTGGGTGTGGGAGCGATGCAGATCAATAGCGCTTGTGATGCGATTTTTGCCCGCTTTGCCGATCTTTCTGGGCCTACCTATCTCTGGTATGCCATCCGGGTCTACCAGTTGCCTCTGGCCCTGTTTGGCATTGCTCTTTCGGGAGCCCTTTTGCCGCCGCTGGCCCGTGCGATGCAGAGCGGCTCCAAAGAGCGCTATATGGAACTATTGCGCGGTTCTCTCAGGCAGTCAGCGGCATTGATGGTGCCCTGCACCTTTGCCCTTTTTGTACTGGGAGAAAGTGGATTGAAGCTTCTCTATCAGCATGGGCAATTCTCCGAAGAGAGTTTGCCTCAAACGCTCCATTGTCTTTGGGGATATGGCCTTGGCCTTGTCCCCGCGGTCTTTGTCCTGCTGCTGGCCAATGGGTTTTATGCGAGAAAATCGTATGCGATTCCGGTCATTGCGTCGGTGAGCGCGGTGGCAGTCAACCTCTTTCTCAACGCGCTGTTTGTTTTTGTATTGCACTGGGGGGCTGTGAGCATTGCGATTGCAACCAGTGTGAGTAGTTTTTGCAATGTCGGGATTTTGAGCTATTGTCTCTCTAAGGAATTGGGAGCGATCCACTGCTGGGGGTTGCTGGGTAAACTGGTGGTGTGCAGCGCTCTTATAGGAATCGTGGTGACGCAAATAGGAGGGGGCTTTTTTCTCCAAGCGCCTCTGTACCTTGCGGGGGTACTCGGCTTAGCGCGTTGGATGAAAGTGGCTGAGTTGCAAGAGCTGCTCAGAAATGGGCTCTGAGCAGCTCTAAAAATTAGGCTGTATGCGAGATGAATTCGCAGACAAGCGGTATGTTGATGGGGAGCGGAAGGGGAACCTGGTCAAGTTGAGGTTCTGCCACGAGCTTGCCGGAGGCTTTGTCTGCTTCCAGTGAGAAGTACTCGGGAATTTCTCGGTTCACGCTCTCTTGTGCGATCTGGATGATTTTCATTTGGCGAGAAGCGGGTTTTACAGAAACGACCATACCTGGCTCTACGATAAAGGAGCGTCTGTCTACTTTACGGCCGTTGACTTGGATATGGCCGTGCGAGACGAGTTGCTGTGCAGAGAAAATAGAAGGCGCAAGGCGGAGCCGGTAGACAACGTTGTCGAGTCGGCACTCCAGGCTGGCCAAAAAGAGCTGGGCAGTGTTCCCTTTGCGTAAAAGGGCTTTTTTATAGGCATTGACGAGCTGCTTTTGGCTCAGCATGCCGTAGACGGCCTTCAGTTTTTGACGCTCATCGAGCTGTAGACCATAGTCCGATTTCTTCTTCCGTTTAGCACCATGCATCCCCGCAGGGTTTTGCTTGTGCAGCATCGGGTTCCTTGCTTTTCCAAAAATATTTGCAGAGAATCTGCGCGCAATTCGATTTTTTGGACCTCTATAACGAGCCATTGTTACTCCATTAAAGCAGTAGATGATACCTCAGAATCGATTTTCCAACAAGCGTCTTTGTGAGAGAGTTCACGCCCCTATGAGTCGTGAACTGGGCACAGGCAAGGGCAGGGGCGCGACATGCCCGTGCCTTTGCCCAGTTCAGTCCCGTAGGGACTGAACTTTTCTACGCATCTTGCTAGTTTGCCCGATGCATTGTATGATAGGCAGCCATGTACAGCGTTCTTGCTTATTACTATATTGGTGCTATCGAAGATCCGCAAACAGAAGTGTTGCGACACAAAGAATTTTTTCAAACGAGAGATTTTAAAGGAAGAATTTACATCTCTGAACAGGGGATCAATGGCCAAGCGAGTGCCGTAGCTGCTCATGCTGAAGAGTATATTGCCTGGTTTGAAGAGCGATTTGGGAAGGCTCTTTTTAAGATCCATGTCTCCCATGAGCATGCCTTTGAAAAAATGACTGTAAAGTACCGCAGGCAGCTGGTTGCCATCGATTGCGAGGTAGATTTTGCCCAAAAAGGAGAGTCGATTTCTCCCCAAAAGTGGAAGGAAATATTAGAGGAGCGTTCTGCTGACTCTTTGCTCTTGGATGTTCGCAATGATTACGAGTGGAAGGTGGGCCATTTTGAGGGGGCCGAATTGCCGCAGTTGGAGACATTTCGGCAGTTTCCGGCCTATGCAAAACAGCTGAAAGAGACCCATGACCCCAAAACGACCCCTGTGTTCATGTATTGTACTGGGGGAATCCGCTGTGAGTTCTATTCTGCTGTCTTAAAAAATGAGGGGTTTGAGAAGGTCTATCAGCTAGAAGGCGGGGTCATTGGATATGGGCTTGAAGAGGGCTCTGAGCACTGGCAGGGGAAGCTCTTTGTTTTCGATGACCGGCTGGTTGTCCCCATTGCCGATGACCGACCAGCAGAGGCGATCGCGACCTGTTGCTACTGCCACACGTCCCATGATGTCTACTACAATTGTGCCAATATGGACTGCAATGCGCTCTTCATCTGCTGTATTAGCTGCCTACATGCCCATCAGGGGTGTTGCTGCGACACCTGCAAACAGGGGCGGGTCCGCCCCTATCAGGAGAATGCCAAGCCCTTCCGAAAAAAGGGCACAATTGCCTAGGCAGTGTACCTAAAAGATTAGCCACTGCAAGATACAAGCGATTGTCACCATACCTGTATAGTTCTGGGCGCTCATCTCGTATCTTGTACCTATCCGTCTAAAACGTTTGATAAACTGGTAAATCTTTTAGGTACACTGCCTAGTAGGCATTTTTTTCTCAGCAGGTGGCCGATTTTGCCTATTGGTTGGCCTCATCTTGGGTTTTATTCGGCTTTTTGTTGTCGCTTTCAATCATTTCTAAAGCTGCTTCTTTTAAAGTCTTAAGGCCTGCAGCAAACCCTAAAGCGCGGGTCAATTTCTCTAAGTAGTTGATTTCTGCAGACAACTGATCATTCAGGGTCTCTAACTTAGCGATTTTCTTGAGCATATCCTTTTCTTTCATACAGCACCTCCACCCCCTATCATGCAAAACCCATGCCACGGTAGTTTGTGCCCTGCCAGGCACGTCGGCAGCGTTTTACCACAGAGTTATGCAAAGGTTTATTCTTGATTGAAATGAGGCTGCGTGAGAGTGTAATAGTACCAGTATGTCTGGAATAACCGAGGTTACAATATGAACAAATATGCATTCGGCTCCTGGATCATCGCCGCAAGTCTGATGACTTGTATGTGCGGATGTAAACCCAAAGCCCCAACACCCCCTGCGCAACAAGAAAATCAACAGGAAAATGATGGCGATGACACTTGCGCAAACAAAGCGCAAGAAATGGATTCGCAAACGCATGCTACTTCCAGCGAACAGCAAAGCGCTGAGCCAGTTTCTTCTGTAGAGACACAGCCAGAAGCCCAAGAAGAGCGTTCTGTCGCACAGCCAGAAGCTCCTGCAGCACCAGAAGAGCGTTCTGTGGCGCAGCCTGAAATGACACCCAATCCTACCGCAACTCCCAGTCTCACAGAAACTCACGTTTCTGCTCAGCAGAACTAGTTCATTTGGGGGCAGAAGGTCTTTCTGCCCCCAGGATTTCAGAAAATATTAGACTTCTTTCGAAACCCCATTTGCCCGTTAAAACCAAATCTTTTCTGCCAAATTTTTGTATCGTCATCTCAGCG
>JACQAR010000014.1 GCA_016194825.1 Chlamydiia bacterium | reverse complement strand
TTAAACAGCTCCTGGATCGTGCGATGGAGCACTTCTGTTTTTTCTTCAAATTGCTTGCTCAGCTGCAGATATATTGATCGTGATTGAGGAAGAGGCTCAGGGGTAGTGCAGATCTGCGCCTGGAGCTGTTGGAGCTCTTGGCTCTTCTGGGCATGGAGCTTCACCAGCGCCTCATTGACATGCCGCATCTGTTCTTTTTCGACACGCGCAGCATTCAGCTCCTGCATCAGCTGATCGCGCGGAGGCCGGCCCAGCTCGAGGCGATGGATCTGTTCTTTGAGCTGGACAATCAGCCTCTCCAAATCGATGCTATTTTTTTCGAGCTCTTTTTTCTCTTCAATATGACATGCCGCTGTCTTGCGAAGTACTTCATTCAGGATGAGGATAGAATTGTACTCTTTTTCTTGCTCTTCTAGTCGAGCTTGATAAGAGGCCATCTTTTCATCGGCTGCTATCTGTGCTGTAGTATGTGTCTCTCGCTGCTTGCTTAAGTCCTCTTCTACATTGGTAAGCGCCGCAGTGCGTGTCTGCAAAATCCCTTCTTGGGTCAACTGCTCTGTATGGCTTTCCTCTTGCGTAAATGCGATCACCCAAAAAGAAAGTCCGAGTGATAGCTCCAGCCCTAAGCGCCAAAGCGGCCGAGCCGGATCCAAAAAGCCGTGATACAAAAACGCTCCCAGAGCTAGCAAGAGCAGCGCATAGGCAAACCCACGCTTGCGGTAAAAAAGAGTCAAGGCGTAACCAGGAATGGCCACAAGAGCAGAAGAAGGAGAGAGCGCAATCAGACAGAGAAGAGCGATCGGTCCACACATCTGCAGCAGGTTCATAACAACTCTAATGTCCTCGCAACAGTAAGAAATCCCTTTTCAAAGCGGATCATATCGAAGCGCTCATTGGGTGAATGGATGGCATCGTCGAGCAGCCCATATCCCATGCCCACTGCCTCGGCGCCCGATGCTTTCACTAACTCAGGAATGATCGGAATGGAACCTCCACTGAGCTGCCGGACACACGCTTTGCCACATACTTCTTCCGACGCGCTGGCCACTGCTTGGGCCAACTTGGATCTCAGATGGGAGCGAAAGGCAAAAGCACCTCCCGGATAGATCTCGACTTTGACTTGCATCCCTGCTAGCGCTTGTTTTTGTAAAAAGGCCTCGACTTGCCGGCCAATTTTAGCAGGATCTTGATTCGGGACGAGTCGGCAGGTGATCTTAGCTTTGGCGTGAGCCGGGATCACGGTTTTGAGTCCTGCACCGCAGTAGCCGCCGCAAATGCCATTGAGCTCGAGCGTGGGACGGCATTCGCTCGCCTCTTGCAACGTGCGCCCCTTCTCACCACCAAACGCTGCAATCCCAAATTCTTTCCGATACTGCTCTTTGCTATTGGAAGCTGCAAAATTTTTGAGCGTAGCCGCATCGACCTCTTCCACATCATCGTAAAAACCGTCGACTCGCACGCGCCCTTCTGAATCCCAGAGTTTGGCCAACAGTTCTACCAGAGCTCGATTGGGGTTGTACGCAATCCCTCCGTAGGTTCCGGAGTGCAGATCGGCGCTCGATCCGGTGAGCGTCACTTCTAAACCAACTAGACCGCGGCAACCCAACGTAATGGCAGGCGTCGCGGCATCGTACTGTCCAAAATCGGGAATGAGCAAATAATCGGCAGCGACTTTTTTGTGCAGTTTAGGAAGTACTCGGCTGAGCCCCATGCTACTTGATTCCTCTTCCCCCTCGATACAGAATTTGAGATTAATGGGCAACTTACCGCTGATTTGCTTCATCGCTAAAGCCGCAAGAACGGCATAAAAAATCTGTCCTTTATCATCGACTGCACCTCGTGCATAGATGAATCCCTCTCGCTCCGTAGGCTCGAAAGGCGGACTGTGCCAAAGCTCCACAGGATCGATGGGCTGCACGTCGTAATGACCATAAATCAACAAAGTGGGTTTGCTAGGACCTGCACTGCACTCTTCTGCATACACAAGCGGATGGCCAGGCGTTTCGATGATCTCAGTATGAGAGAATGTTCCCAAATAGCGCTGGAGCCATTCTGCACACTGTCTCATTTGTGTTTTGTATGCTGGATCTGCGCTGATCGACGCAAAGCGCAAGAACTGAAAAAACTCGGCGCGGATCTGCTCTTTGTGTTTTGAGAACCACGCGCGAAATGCATCCATCATATCAATATGATAAGCAATCGTTCGATTTATTGCGATTCGCGCTTCTCGCTGCGCTCATCAAACACTGCAGAAGCACTTTCTACCAGAAACGACGCCAGCGTTTCATCCCCTTCAAAATGCATCTTCACTTCCATCTGCCCCGTTTCGGAAGGCTCCGAACAGGTGATCAATACAAAACAAGCGCACGGATCTCCGATTGCGCTTTTGACCTTCGCCATCAGCACTTCCTCTACTCCCTCGATCTGGATGATTTTTTCACTCATCAGAGGTTAAGAATCTTTTTTAAATCACTTACGAGCAGTGATTTTTTTACAAAATCTGACGCAATAAATGACAGAAAGCAAATTTTCCTGCAATCGAAAATGGAGCGAGTGGTAAAATAGGAACCATAAAAAAGGATTTTACCATGTTCAAACGAATTTTGCTGTTCTTTGCAATGAACGCTCTGGTGATCCTCATGATCACGTTGATTTTGAACGTTCTGCATTTGCGCCCCTATCTCTCCTCCTATGGGATGGACCTCTCCTCTTTGGCCCTTTTTTGCCTTATTTGGGGCATGGTTGGAGCCCTGATTTCTTTGGGTCTCTCTCGCATCATGGCGAAATGGATGATGGGCGTCCAACGGATCGACCCCAATACGCAAGATCCGGAATTGCGAGAAGTACTCGCGATGGTGCATCGCTTAGCCAAACAGGCCCATCTCCCCGCCCTGCCTGAAGTAGGGGTCTATCGCTCCAATGAAGTGAACGCTTTTGCAACCGGCCCCTCTCGCGCTCGTTCCCTCGTCGCCGTGTCTACCGGCTTGCTGCAGCGGATGAAAAGTGCCGATATTGAAGCCGTTTTAGCCCATGAAGTAAGCCATATTGCCAATGGGGATATGGTCACAATGACGCTTTTGCAAGGTGTAGTCAACGCGTTTGTCATGTTTTTGGCCCGCATTTTAGCCTATGCCTTTTCGGGCTTGGGACGGAGCAATAGACAAGAAAACGGCAGCTACATGAGCTATATCCTCTTTGTCTATCTATTTGAAATCGTCTTTATGATCCTCGGCTCTCTACTCATCGCCGCCTATTCTCGATTCCGCGAATACCGAGCCGATGCAGGGGGCGCGCAATTAGCTGGGAAAGAGTCGATGATTTCTGCCCTACAAACCCTCCGCGTCTTTCAAGAGGTACATGACAAACAGCCGGAAAATCCCGCGATGGCCGCATTCAAAATTTCTCACTCCGGCAAACGGGGTTGGCTCGCTCTTTTCTCTACCCATCCCCCTCTAGAAGCTAGAATTGAACGACTCCAGATCAGCGGCCAAATTAGCGGATAGGCTCATGAAAAAAGTCATTGTCGGCATGTCGGGAGGAGTCGATTCAGCCGTTTCGGCGCTCCTGCTCAAAGAACAGGGATATGAGGTGATCGGCCTTTTCATGAAAAACTGGGAAGAGGCCGATGCAAGCGGAGTCTGTCTCGCCTCCAAAGAATATGAAGACGTGATCGCCACCTGTAACCAGCTTGAAATCCCCTACTATAGCGTCAACTTCACACAAGAATACCGCGACTCTGTGTTCCAAGAGTTTTTAGATGCTTTTAAAGAGGGGCTGACCCCCAATCCCGACATCTTGTGCAACCGGGAAATCAAATTCAAGGTCTTCTTGCAAAAAGCCCTGGAGCTCGGCGGGGATTTTCTCGCAACAGGTCATTATTGCCGCACGGATGGAAAGGGGCGCCTTTTGAAAGGGATCGATCCAGAAAAAGACCAAAGCTACTTCCTCTCGGCCGTCAAACACGAAGCGCTCAAACGAGTCCTTTTCCCTGTCGGCAGTCTCTACAAAAAAGAGGTCAGAACCCTTGCCCGCAAAGCGAACCTCCCCGTGTCAGACAAGAAAGATAGCACTGGCATCTGCTTCATCGGCAAGAGAGATTTCAAGCCTTTCTTGTCTCGCTTTTTAGGATATGAGCCAGGCTATTTTGAGACGCTTTCCGGCGAAATCGTAGGAAAACATGACGGAGTCGCCTACTACACGCTCGGCCAGCGCAAAGGGATGGGTCTGGGAGGCGAGGGAGACGCGTGGTATGTCGTCGGCAAGGACTTGAAGCGCAACGTCGTCATTGTAGAAAGAGGAGCCGATCACCCCGCCCTCTTTTCAGGAACCCTTCAGGCCGATACCACCAGCTGGATTGCCGATCTTCCTCCCCAATTTCCGCTGCATTGCCAAGCGAAAATCCGCTATCGGCAAACGGAACAAGAATGTGTGGTGGAACAGAAGGAACAAGACAAACTCTATGTCCGGTTCAGCCAGCCGCAACGCGCCATTACCCCGGGGCAGACGATCGCCTTCTATGATGGGGAAGAGTGCTTGGGCTCAGCACGAATTCTCGCTTAGCAAATAACTCGTTTTCTCCAGAACCAAGCGAAAAGCGGCTTTCTAAATGACAGATGGTTTGAGGGAATAGACAGTATGGAAATAAGCGTTGTATTGTCGAATCCCCATGATACAACTTGCGTTGTTCTTCGTCGTAATACCCATCTCGCGCCCCAATCAGCGCCTCGGCAAGGCCAGAGCCACCGTGGGGCTTAGAGGTATTCCAGCTCACCTGCGCAAGTAAACAGAGTAGGGAATTCCCAGACAACTTTAGCACTTCTTGACTACTGATCCTAAAGAAGACCAGCCCGCCATTTTCAATTAAATTTTTTATTTTATCTAGCGTTTCATTCTTCAGACACTTTTCTAATTGCATCGCCTGATAGACCAACCAAAACAGTCCTACAATAGACAGACACAACAGAACGATCCGAGAACGGGACGGCGGCTCGTAACGAACATAACTATCATTCGCAATAGACGGGGCCTTAACCATAACTATACTAGCATACACCAAACCGGCTTAAAATGCTATACAATTATATTTTTACTAACACCCCTTCTCGGAGGGTGTAGTGCGCATCGGGCGTAAGCGAATCATAGAAAGAACGCAAATTATGCAACAGGACATAATCGATCTCCCGCATAGCCGAGAGGAAATGGACAAATTCTTCACTCGGGCGTACGTCATTCAAATAGACCAAAAGAGACTCCGCTTCGATCTCTCTCAAGGCGCGGATCACTTCTAAAGCCGTATGTTCGGGCTCCAAAGTGAGCAGTGCATAGCGCTTATGTGCGAGCACCTTCTTCAACGCATAGAGATGTTCTTCATCAAAGATCTTGGTATCGCGATCATAATCGAGCAGGCGCTGCGCAATATCGGACAAGCTCACCTGGACGCACCCCAATCGCTCAATGGCAATGCCCGCTGCGATGTTCGCCAGCTGCGCACCCATTTCCAAATCGATACCGAGTGCCATGGCAAGACAGACGAGAGCAAGCACCGTATCACCGGCTCCTGTGACATCGATCACCTCTTTGGATTGCACGGGAAAATCGATTCTTTTGCACTGGCGATCAAACAACGACATTCCGGCTTCTGATCTCGTGATCAATAGGAGATCGACATCGGTGATAGCGAGCAATTGTTCTGCCACCGCATCCAGTGGAGCAGAGTGAGGCATTTTTGCTGCTGCATAGGCCTCACCGAGATTCGGTTTTAAGATGGTAGCGCCGCGGTACTTGGTGAAATCGATCCCTTTTGGATCGATGATGATGGGAACCTGGGCCTCTTTGGCTTTTGCAATCGATGCAGAGATGAGTTTTGGCGTCAAAAACCCCTTCCCATAATCGGACAGAGCGACGACTTGCACCTTTGGGATCAAAGCATCCAGAATTTCCAGAATCTGGTTTTCAAAAGCGGGCGAGGGAGAAACAATGGTTTCATGATCCACGCGGAGCAATTGCTGACTTTCTGCGATGAGCCGATTTTTGAGCGGCGTGTGATAGGTGGGATCGACACACAATCCCGTTACATCGATCCCTTGAGCGATGAGACATGCTCTGAGCTCATCTCCATTTCGATCGGCACCGATGCGTCCCACTGCAAACACCTGTCCCCCAATTGCATTGAGATTGAGCGCAACGTTGCCGGCACCTCCGGGACGCGCCTCTTGCTTCAACACTTCCATGACAGGAACAGGGGCTTCGGGAGAAATGCGCTTCACTCTGCCTGTGGTGTAACTATCGAACATGAAATCGCCCACTACAAGCACGGGGAAAGGGCGAAAACGGCTGAAGGTGTCGGCGAGCTTTGCTTTCACAAGCAGAGATGGTATGCATTTTCACCCCTAATGTGCAAGAGCAGAATCTAAAAAGCAGGAGAACGGAAGATCTCCGGCGTATACCCTTTACCTGCAGCTTCGGCTCTTCCCTCTGCCAACAATTGAGCTATGGAGCCATAGCACTTAGTCAGGTGTTGCTCTATCTCCAAGTTGCTGGTCTGCATTTTTACAAAAGCATATTCTTCTCCGAACTCATTTTTGTAATAGGTATAACGGACCAACTGTCCACCGGCATCTCGAAAATATATGTACCCCAGACCCTTTATCTGCTCCACATCAGGATGTTCGCAATATACAGCGACATTCACCTGGTTCTGCAGATAGCGCTCTGCATCGTAATCTGCATACCAATCTGTGATGATCCGACTGTTTGCCACTCTCAGTGGGGCAGTCACGTACTGAGGCCGTGCTGGTTCCTGGTATGGAGGAACAGACGGCTCTTGATAGGCAGGCGGCGGCACGTCTCTTGCCGCAGCTGGGCCGGGCACAGGAGGAGCGCTCGGCCCAGTGGGCGTCGGCTTCACAGCCGTCCAGATATCTTCTCTCGGAGCACTGGGCCCAGTTGGCGTGGCAATAGGTGTAGGAGACGTAGCGGGTGCAGACGGCGCCGTAGGCTTAGGAGCGGGTGTTGCCGCTGATGCAGCACTGGCTGACTCCTGCTGCTGCGATGCAATCGGATGTTTTTCTTCAAAAACTTCTGCCACACACTCCAAAATCTGTTGCGAATAGTTCCTCAGCAAAATCTCGCTAATTGGCACATAGTTCTTTCTGGCGTCGTCGTACCCGTCGATACGAGTCGGAACGCTAGAGCTCTTCTTATCCTGACCATTTTGAACAAAAATCTTACCCTGGTCATAGATGAGCGTCACATATTCTGGGATCGGTTTTTCACTCCGCCGGAAACAGACCCAATACTCATGGGAATCAATCATGTCAGAGAATGGTTTTTTTTGATTACTACGGAACACACAGCAATGCAGCGGAGTCCACGGTTGTCTATAATGCATGTTGCTAATTGTATGCTGCAAAAGTGAAGGGTAAACTTCCTGTAACTGCCGGTCCATCGTCCACTCGGGGGGCTTTGGTTGTGGGGGGCGAGGTAACAGCTTCGCGGCAGCCTGGATAGACGCAGCCCTCTGATCGAGTTCGCGAATGTGCTTTACGGCAGCACAGATTCTACAGGAGCCGTCTGGCCGCATCATGCCCCCAAAAGCAGGCAGCGAGAGCTGTGCACATTGCTTGATGCAGCACGCTCTACACACGACGTGTTCCGGAATCTCACAATGATTCACTGTAGGCCATTGCCGTTCCTTTTCCTCACCCAACCCACTAGGGGTTGGCCTCGTCAAATGAACCGTGGCAGCTTTGCTGCCACTCGGAACTGGCCTCAAAATCATCGATTTTTCCGGGCAAAGCAGTTTTGCAACTGCCTCTTATTATTAAAAAACAAACAATTACCAACGAGCCTCTTTCACGAGGTAATTCTGGACATAGTCCCCTACTGCCTCTTCGATGGGAGTGAGCTGTAGAGCGGGATCTCTGCCAAAAATGGCGTTCCACTTGCGCATATCGGCACAGGTATAGTTCTGATACTGCAAATTCAGCTCGGGAGGCATCTCGATGTACTGCAGATGCGCTTTTTTTCCTAATGCCTGAAACAGCGCACTGGCCAGTGTGTTCCACGTCGTGGCCACACCGCGGCCAATGTTGAAAATCCCCATCACCTGATCATAGGGAGGATCGAGCAGTGCGACTGTCATCTTCGCCGCGTCTTTCACATAGATGAAATCGCGCATCTGTTCCCCATCGGCAAAACGAGCAGGATCATTGGATTTGTAAAGACGGATGACCCCTTCTGTTTTCGCTTTGTGCATCATCTTGAGCACCATCGAAGCCATCCGCCCTTTGTGATACTCGTTGGGTCCAAAAACATTGAAGTACTTGAGACCCACAACGCGATTCAGAACATTTTCTCTCTGCATCCAGAGATCGACCAATTGCTTGGAAAAGGCATACATGTTGATTGGGCGGAGTGCAAGAAGCGCTGCTTTGTCATCGGAAAATCCGAGGGTTCCATCCCCATACGTGGCTGCGGAAGATGCGTAGATGAAACGCTTATTGTGAGTCAGCGCCCATTCAGCCAAACGAATGGTAAAGCGAAAATTGTTTTCGAGAAGATAGTCGGCATTGGTCTCCATCGTATCGGAGCAGGCGCCGAGATGCAAAACGGCTTCCACTTCGTTTTCACGAGTGGCGAGCCAATCGAAGATTTTGTGGCGAGAAATGAGGTCGACAAATTGCTTGCCGACCAAATTCTTCCATTTATCCGTCTGCTTGAGATCATCCACCAAGATCAGATGATGGCGCCCCTGGTCATTCAAGACTCGAACAATCCCAGAGCCGATCAGACCTGCGGCGCCTGTAATGATCAGGTATCTATTACTCGGATTTGGGTTCCTCGGCTTCAGACTGCGCTCCTTCTTCCATGGGCAATGGCGCGACGACAGATTCTGCACCTTCCATAGAAACACCTTCTGGAATGATATGCAGTTTACATTGAACTGTCACGCCTTCTTTTAAGCGCAGAGAAAGGTCATGGACTCCAGTCACTTTGAGCGGACGGGTGAGCTGAACATTTTTTCGTTCAATCGGCAGATCGCGCTCTTTGAACAATTGGACCACATCAGAGGCGGAAACCGACCCGTACATGTGCCCCTCGGGATCAACCTTCACGCGGATCTCAAGGACGATTCCGACCATTTTTTGCGCCAGCAATTCCGATTCTTGCTTGTCAATGACTGCCTGTTTTGCCCGTTCGGTACGCAGCTTTTCTTGTGCGCGCAGAGTATGCGGACTGGCAATGACTGCCAACCCTTGGGGCAACAAAAAGTTGCGGATGTAGCCAGGTCGTGCGGAGACAATCTCCCCTTTTTTTCCTAGCGCTTCGACGTCTTGTAATAAAAGCAATTGTTGTTTCATGGTGTTACGCCTCATCCGAAACGAAGGGCAATAGCGCCATGTAACGCGCACGCTTGATCGCCTTCTTCAATAGTTTTTGATAGAAGTAGCTGACGCCGGTGATACGACGGGGCATGATCTTTCCTCGCTCAGTGATGAATTGCTTGAGCGTTTCGAGATCTTTGTAGTCTATATTTTCCGTTTTCGCTAAGACAAAAGGACAAGCCTTTTTCTTTTTGGAAAATGGAGAATCAGTCGGCGGGGCTTTCTGCATAGTTGTCATCGTCATATTTAACCTTGGATTTTGAGGGGTTGGAACTCAAGTGTTTCAGGCACTTTCTCAACTCGCATCGTGATGAAGCGAATCAGATCTTCATGGAGGTGATATTCCTTCCACAGCTCCTGGACCGATTTCTGAGCAATTCCGTCGGTGATTTTTTCGAGTGCCTTTTTGCGAGAGTCATCGCTGAGCGCGGCGCTCAGGATATACATTCCCTCATAAAAGCCCTTTCTTTTCTTCGTCATTGTTGCCTCCAATGCTTGGGTTCGATGGAGGGTTTAATCCCACCATCGCACTGGTTAATCCTTGGGTCAGCCATCTCACGATCGCTTCTCCAGCTCTTTCCAAAATTTTGGGTAAGAGCGTTTTTTCTTCTGCCCGAAACGGGCTGAGCACGTGGCTCGCCAGATCCCCCTCGCTGCGATCGCCGATTCCTATGCGGAGTCGAACATATCCCTGCGTCTGCAAGTGCTCCTCAATACTCTTGAGGCCATTATGACCTCCCGAGCTACTGTGGGAGCGGATCCGAAGCTGTCCCAGGGGGATCGCAATGTCGTCTACAACGACCAGCAGATGGGACAACTCAATCTGTAGGTAGCGCATCACGAACGCCACCGATTCGCCGCTCACATTCATATACGTGTACGGCTTCAATAAAATCACAGCACGATCGCCAATGTTTCCCTCGGCGACCTCTCCTTTCCAAGCCCCTTTTTTCCGAAACCGGAGCCCGTATTTCTCTGCCAGCCAATCGAGTGCTGCAAAGCCGATGTTATGGCGCGTTTCTCTGTATTTTTTGCCGGGATTTCCCAGGCCTACGATCAGAAAAGGGGCGCTCAACATGACTAGAGCCTATCGATTATGCAACCACTTTTTTAGCGATCGTGACGAGCACTTCGGTCAACTTCGCTAAGGGCCGCACATGCGCAGGGATCTTTAAATCCGCAAGCGTCTTCGAATCAGCCACGTTCATCTCGGTGACATCGATCGTCAATTCATGCGGGATGTCTTTCGGTAAGCAAACGACCTGCAAAGAGCGGATGATTTGGTGCATCATTCCCCCGAGCTTCACACCGACGCATTCAGCAGCTCCCACTACGAGAATAGGCACTTTTACAGTGACAGGAACATCTTCTCTCAGCTCGAGAAAATCAATGTGCTCGACTTCGTATGTTGCCGGCTGATACTGCACCTCTTTGATCAGCGCTTTTTGGGTAGTTTTTCCATTGTGCAGCTCAAACACCATCGTCGACAGCATTCCTGGTTTTAGGTTGCGCAATACCGCCTGGAATTCTTCTTTTTTCAGGGCGATATGGTGTGGCGACCGGCCTTTTGAATAGAGCACGGCTGGGATGTTTCCTTCACGGCGCACACGCTTCGCATCCGCTTTACGTTCTGCTTTACGCTCGGCAATTGAGAATTTCATACTATCCTTCTTCACTTTTAAAAAGAGCTGAGAGCGATTTTGCCGATACAATGCAGTCGATCGCCTTCCCAAAAAGAGGGGCTATCGACAGACTCTTTACGCCAGCAGGCGTCTGCGGCTGGGAGGGGATGGTATTGGTGACCCAAATTGAGTCAATCTCCTCTATCCCTTCAACCCCCAGCATAAGGCCATGCGTGACAACGGCAAGGACGCTCTTCGCGCCTTGTTCTTTACATTTTTTTGCGGCTGTCTTCAGCGTCTTTCCTGTGGACCAAATATCATCCACGAGGATCGCCTGTTTACCGTTTACGTCTCCAATCAGGCCGTAAACCTCGACTTTCTCTGCGCTTATGCGCCGCTTGTCGATAATCGCGAGATCCAATTTTAATGCTTCGGCATACTTTCGCGCCATCCTATTGCTACCAACATCGGTAGAAACTATGACAGAATTTTTTACACCGAGCTTTTTCAACTCTGCGACGAAAGCGGGCCGCGCCGTTAAATTATCTACTGGTATATTAAAAAATCCTTGGATCTGCTCTGTATGCAAATCCATGGTCAAGACCCGATGGACCCCTGCCCGTTCCAACAGATCGGCTACCAGTTTAGCCGTAATGGGAACGCGCCCCTTTTCCTTGCGATCTTGCCTCGCATAAGGATAGTAGGGCATGACAGCAGTCACACTGCGTACCGACGCCCGCTTGAGGGCATCGACCAAAATCAGTAGCTCCATCAAGTAATGGTTCGGTCTTCTGGCTACTGATTGGACGATAAACACATCCTTGCCACGCACATTCTCAAGGACTTGCATCCCAATCTCCCCATCTGGGAAGCGTTCTATCGCGACCTTCCCTAGCTTGACATGTAGGGAGGTTGCGATTTCTTCGGCCAATTTTGGGTGGGAAGAGCCGGAGAAAATGGTGAAGGAGCTTTGCACGTATCCACTCTATATTTTGGGGCGGAAGGATTCGAACCTCCGCATGGCGGTACCAAAAACCGCTGCCTTACCGCTTGGCGACGCCCCATCACATAAAAAACAGCATCGATAATACCCTTCCCCCAAATATTTTGCAACGCAAGGAAGAGAAGGAGATTAAAAATAGACAGTCGGGACTGCGTCCCCGCTGGCCCTGCTGGACCAATTCTGGCTTCGATAACCAGTCGCGCGACATTGCAAGATCGCCAACTTCGTGGCGGTAGAGGCGCTCCTTATCGCACCTGGTTCGTCGCGATACTTTTGTATCGCTCCTCACTTCATGCGGTGCGATTTCTCCTTGCCATAATTGGTCTCGGGCTGTGCGCGGGTCCCGCTTCGCGGGAGCCTCTCCGCGCACAGAACCTGGCCCCTTCGGGTAAATGTAAAGCTGCTTTACATTTGAGCTTAGCGGGACCGAGGAACAGGTACTGCACATGGAGAGGAACCCCGACTGTCTATCTTTCCATTTTCTTCTTCTTATTGATTTTTTGGGGGAAGGGGCTTATTCGGGCTGTGCCTACGCCCCCACTGCGT
The DNA here is from genome assembly GCA_016194825.1 of Chlamydiia bacterium. Lineage (GTDB taxonomy): Bacteria > Chlamydiota > Chlamydiia > Chlamydiales > SM23-39 > JACQAR01. The sequence continues at coordinate 11,001 of JACQAR010000014.1, read as the reverse complement.
GGGGCCCCCGAGGCACAGAGTGAGGCCCTTCGGGCCTTCAATGGCGAACAATCTCTTTATTCAGAACAAGCTGTGAAGACCCGAAGGGGCCAAATCTGCGCCCCGGAGGGACCCAGCAACGCTGGGGCCTGGGCGCAGCCCGAGACTGGTTATGGCAAAGAGAAATCGCGCTGCATGAAGTGAGGAGCGGTACAAAAGTACCGCGAGGAACCAAGCGCGATAAGTCGCAAACGCAGTTTTGCGGTTTTTGTAATCAGGGCGCGACTGGTTATCAAAGCCAGAACCGGTCCTGCGGAGCCAGCGGGGGTGCAACCCTGACTGCCTATTTTTAGCTTTTCTTTCTTCCCCCCTTCCCTTTCCGTTGCTTTTTTGGAGCGGGGGGCTTATTAGGTCGGGAATGAGGATTGTGCATATCAGCGCTGAATTTGCGCCTCTGGCAAAAGCGGGCGGCATGGGAGAAGTGCTCGTGGGCCTGTGCCGAGAACTCACCCAGCTCGGCCATGAAACAGAGATCATCCTGCCTAAATACGACTTCATCGATCTCAAGACCCTCAACCAGGTCAAACTCGAACTGGCCGACTTCAAATGCTGGGAAAGTGGCCAGCTCCATGCCAATGCCATGTGGTACGCCGAGACAGAAGGATGCCGCCTCCACCTATTGGAAGCGCGCCACCCCGCAGGCTACTTCCATCGAGGCAAAATCTACGGGTGTGAAGATGACACACGTCGATTCATCTACTTCTGCAGAGCTGTACTCGAATACCTAAAACTGGGCAACCGAGAAATCGACATCTTGCACCTGCATGATTGGCATACCGCTCTTTGCGCTGTATTGGCGCGCGATCTGTTTCAGCTGCCTATCAAAGCCATTGTCTTGACCTTGCATAACATGGAATACCAAGGACATTGTGCAAGCTGGGATCTCGATGCCATCGGACTCAATGGCCAGAAGTATCTGCACAAAGACAAAATGCAAGATCCGCGGTTTTCTGAAGCCATCAATCTCCTGAAGGGAGGTTTGGTCTATGCAGATGCCCTGGTCGCTGTCTCCCCTACCTATGCACGAGAAATCGTGACGCCAGAGGGAGGCTTTTATCTCGACCAAACACTCCGGAAGATGAAGAGCAAACTGACCGGCATTTTGAATGGGATCGACCACCACTTGTGGAATCCGGCCGCTGATCCTTGCCTAGCCGCGCACTTTAGCGAGAAAAGCCCGATTGGAACCATTCTCACCAGCAAACAGAAGATGCGCGAGAGCTTAGCCAAGCAATGGGGGCTGGATCCGAACAAGCGCCCTTGGGTTGGCGCCATCACGCGACTCGTGAATCAAAAAGGGCCTGAACTGCTCGAAGCTGCCATCGAACAGGTTCCCGCGATGGGAGCCACTTTTTTGCTATTAGGCGCCTCCCCAAATCCCAAAATCCAGAAGCACTTCGATGCACTGAAAAAGAAATTCCACGGCAATGCGCAGGTACTTTTGCAATTTGAGTACAATGAACGACTTGCCCACCAGCTTTACAGCGCACTTGATTTTATCTTGATCCCCTCGACTTTTGAACCATGTGGACTGACCCAGATGATCGGGATGCGCTATGGAGCGATCCCCATTGCGAGAGCCACAGGGGGATTGAAAGATACTGTGTTTGATGCCGAGACTTCTGAGAAAAAGCGCAATGGCTTTCTCTTTTCAGAGATGAGTCCGCGCGCCATCCACGATGTAATGAAACGGGCATTTGCACATTTTCACAAGGATGGACCCGCATTTGAAGCGCTCATCCAACATGCCGTGCAACTCGACTGCAGCTGGAAAGCGCCGTCCCAGCACTATGTGCAGCTCTACCGGCGATTGATCGCAAAACCTATTTAAACAAACGCCTTTTTGATGTGGATGCGATTGGCATAGAGATAGTCGCCAACAGCAGCTACCGTGCAAAGAGCAGCCAGCGACGCAGCTGCAAAGGAGAGCTGCTGAAACAGCTCCAAAGAGATCCATCCCATCAGACAGGGAATCATCAAGATCAAGATCAAAAAGGCAGCACCACCTTGGATGACAGTCTTCGCCTTGCCGCTCGTCCGCGCTCCTAACGCTACGCCGCGCAGAGCACAAATCGTCCGCAGCGCTCCAATGAATAGATCTCGATACAAAAAGACGAAGACAAGCAGCAGTGGCAGCTGCACAATCCCCTGCGTAAAGGTGAGAAAAAGAGAGATGTGCGCAATGCTGTCAGCCATGGGATCGAGCACCTTGCCCACATCAGTCACCTGATTGCGCCTGCGGGCTAAAAACCCATCAAATAGATCCGAGCTTTCACAAATGATGAGCAGCGTCAGCAGAAGATAGGGAACCGCAATCAGGGGCAACCCCAGCACCTCATGCTTGAGATACAGAAGAGGGAAAGCGGGACTAATGAAAATCCTGAGAAGAGTAAAAAACTGAGGCAGATTCATACGTATAGTTATTTTGAGGAGCCTACAACATCCTGTGAAAAAATTGCAACTGCCTCTTCCGTTTTTTGCAATGCAAGCTGACCGCATGCAGCTGCGATATCTTTGCCCTTCGTGTAGCGCCAAGTAGTCGTGATGTTCGCCTCTTCAAGAATCGCTCGGAACGTTTCAATCCGCTCTTTGGAAGGACGGCTTAGGTTGAGATTCGGGATGGGATTATAAGGGATGAGATTGACAGTGCACTGTTTGCCTTGGAGCAGCGCGGCCAATTCTTTTGCGTGTTCGATCCCATCGTTGATGCCAGCGATGAGAGTATACTCATAAGTGATATCGCGGTGCGTTTTGCATGAATATTCTTCCATGGCATCGAGGATTTCTTGCAACTCGTAGCGACGCGCATACGGGATGATCTTTTTCCGGATGTGCTGGTTCGGCGCGTGCAGCGAAAGGACCAAATTGACCTTGAGTTCCTCATCGGCCAATTTCCGGATCCCTTCGACCACACCCACCGTAGACACCGTGATGCGTCTTTGGGAAATGTGAAACGCCTCAGGGGCATTGAAAATCTGGATCGCCTTCACCACTGCATCGTAATTTTCCATCGGCTCGCCCATCCCCATGAAGACGAGATGGCACACCCGCTCCCCTTTTGCAGCCAGATAGCGATCGATGTGGAGTACTTGTTCGACAATTTCTCCCACTGAGAGATTGCGCAACAGCCCCTCTTTGCCCGAAGCACAGAAGGCGCAGCGGGCAGGACAGCCTACTTGGCAAGAAATGCACACAGTACGCCGATCGCGCGAGAGAATCAGTACCGATTCCACCCGCTTGTGATCGGACAACTCCCAGAGAAATTTGATCGTTTCCCCATCTTCGGAGTGCAGCTCGCGGATTTTCTCGATACTGGGGAATATAAAGGCCTGAGAAAGAAGGTCTTTGAGCTCTTTGCTCATATTGCTCATCTCATCGAACGAGCGGATTCCTTTTTTATATACCCAATCAAATGCCTGGACAGCGCGAAACGGTTTTTCGCCTTGAGAGCCCATCCAGTTTTTTAGTTCTTCTAGTGTCAATCCGCAAAAAGGAGTCATAGCAGAACCAGTATACCAGGTCCCTCTTGTTTTTAAAAGAACTCCCCGCCATCTTAAAAAAAGAGTTTACTATGTACTTTGAAAACTGGGCCTTGCGCTCCTTTGCCTTGTTCTACCAGACCCTCATCAAGATCGGCTCGAACCTTGAAAGTATTTTTTTGCTTTATATGCGCCTGACGTGGGGACATCAAATTTTTCTCATCGGCGCTCATAAATGGCAACACATCGAACAAACAGCGGAGTTCTTCTCCCAAATAGGGATGGGACACTCGCCCTGGCTCGCCTATGTAGTGGGCAGCCTGGAAATCCTCAGCGGCATCTGCCTCATTCTTGGCCTTGCTTCTCGGCTCATTGCGATCCCGCTCATCTGTCTGCTCATTACCGCTCTCAGCACAGCTCATGCCGAAGATTTGACCCGCTTTGAATTCTTACTCACTCCCGCTATGCTTGCCCTGCAAGCCCCCTACCCGTACCTCATTACGGCGATTCTCATGTTTATCTTTGGCCCTGGTAAAATTTCTTTTGATCACTGGATGCAAAAGAAAATTAAAGAAAGACATAGATAATTTTACTATTCTCGAACAACCAATTTTGTGACATAATATCCTGCAAAAAGAGGTTATTATGGAAACAAAAGCCACACCTACCCCAGTTACTCCCCGTATGCCCACATTGGCCGATCTGGGCCAAGCGATCCAACTCGGGTTTGAAAACGCCAAAGCAGATCCGCAGAAAGTCGCTCATCTTGCTCTGGAAGTGCTCAAATTTCCCTTAAGCCTCATCGCAAAAACACTCTACCGCAGCGTAGAAGATTTATCTCAGAAAAAATTCTCAGAAATTTACCCTGCCCTCGGCCTCAACTTATTCCTCGTTTCTGGGCATCGGAAATTCTTAAGCCAGAAATTTGCGGAAGAATTTGGCCAAGCAACCGACACAGACCTGCTAGAAAAATTTGGATTTGGCCATCTGAAACGGCTCAACGATGCGGCCATTTTGCCCGATGAGAAATGGGAGAGCGTCTGCGCCACCTTCCTCGCGCAGGCAAAAGAGAAAGTGCAAGGAAAAGGCTTTCTAGAACTCTATTTTGAAGTACTCCCTCAACTCAAACTCGAAGAGTTAGAACCGGACGAGCTCTTAACCGGGGATCGCGCTTCCTCAGCCATCACTCTCTTTAGCCAAGAGGAACTCCGCACTCTGTTCAACAAAGAATTCCCTGACGAGAAGAACATGCTTGAAAAGCTCAATGAGCTACAGCTCTTCGTGCTCATCCACGATCAGATCCTGACCGAGTCGCAGATCACGGCATTGCAGGCGTTGCAAAAAGACAAGTTACGCAGCACTTATGCAGACAAGCCATTTTCAGATTTGGTCAAAGAGCTCCCAACAGAGGCGCTCCTCCAGCTCTTTTCAACAGACGAATTGCAAGAAAAGTACGGCGCAGAATTTGGTGGCTATAATAGAAGCATCGTCTTCCAAGCACTTCCTGAGTTGGAACAAGCGACAGACCTCCACTTCCTCCTGCCGGCAATGTAGAGCTACTTTATTAACCCGGCATGCAAATAAGAGACAACTGGCTTGCTGCGGCTTTGCCATATCAATCCTCTCTTGTCAGCCATAGTTTTACTATGGCTTCCTCGCTCGTAACGCAGACTTTGTCTGCTTTGATCTGGCTTTGCCTCGCTAGCGCCATTTGTCTCCTATTTGCATGCCGGGTTAATACATGCAACTCGGAAGCGGCATAGCCGACTCTTCGTGAACCCGAGAATTAGGTGTAGGTCCTAGATAGGGCCGTCAAATAGAGCTGCTTGTTTCGCCAGGTGTGCATCATACGCTTGTACCAGCTCCTCGTTGCGTCCAAAAACCCTGCCAAATGCTACCTCCACTCGGATGCGCTCTGGAACAGCCGGGATTGCTAGACGACGGCCCCGCGACGTCTCTTCTGTATTTATCTCTGCAGCTATCCGATCAGCGTTGCGTTTCACACGCATGAGAGCTAGCACCTCCGGTGAGTAACCAACCCTGTCAGGAATCCTGAGTATCTCTGCAGCTGTAATCTGCGGTATACCAACAGCTGGGACTGCCTTTGCTTTTGGTGCAGCTGCTTCTGTTGCGGAGAGCTGCTGAGCATAATCATCTAGGAATGCCTTTGTTTTTGCTAGAGTTGCTTCTACTATAGACAACGCTTCTTCTGCCTCTCTTGCGAGCGTTTCGGCTAATTTCAAAACCTCGAGCCGCTTCCGCCCTACCTGAATCTGATCGCCAATAGCGATATTGCTCCGGCGATGCGACGTTCCACCATGAGTTCTACGCCCAGACAAGTACGCCTCTAAATGGGCAATATGTCCTTGAAGACGAGAGATTTTTTCCTGCACAGCAAGCAGAGAAAGCACACGGTGAGAGCGGGGCAAAATGACTCCTTCCAGATTAGAGGCCACCTCTACTTGTGAATAAGAATGATTAAATTCAACGGCCTCTCGGGGCATATTCTCGGCCTTGCTCGAGACCTCGCGATCTCTCCATGCTCTCTGACCCTCGGACCCTTCAGGGAATAGCCCCCTGATCGCGGGATCAGAAAGGATTTGCAATCCAATTAATTCTCTCGAATAGCTTAAGGCACATATTGACATAACACCCCTAATTGGTAAAAAACAGCAACCACTTTACCACACGCTGACCTTTTCGGAAAAACTAATTTTTCCAGAACGCCTGCTTGAAACGGCGGCCGAGCCAGTGGAGCATCTGCAGGTGGTCTTGGATAAAGACCCAACGAATGGCGGGCCAAAGACCAAAATGACGGTAGAGAATGCGGTATGTCTCGAGGGCATAGCCGACCATGCCTGTAGGCGAGAGCCCCTTGTACTGACTATCGGTCAGGATGCGGCGACTGCAAAGGGCATGACTCCCCTCTTTCAAGAAAAAACGACACAGCACATCAAAGGCCGATCGGTACTTAAGCGAGGGATCAAAGCCGCCCAGATCTAGAAGCGCCTGCTTTGAAAACCAAGAATCCTTAGGAAAAGCCCCCTTGAGGAGAGTCGCTTTTTCCAGAGGAACCAACACCGCCTCTGATCCTCGCATCCAAAAACCTGAATAGACAATCGGCGGGCTGGATTCAGCTTGGAGCAGCTTACCAAGATAGGAGAGCCCCTCTTGCGAGAGGTAACGGTCACCCGGGGCAAGGAACTGGAGATATTTGCCCTGAGCAAGTGCGATGGCTTGGTTCATGGTTGCGGAGATGCTCTGGCCCGCGGGGACAGGCTGGACGCGTAGCGCTAGGTCCGAATAGGGCCTCGCAATCTCTTCCACTTTCCCCTGACCAATGCCATCCATCAACAACACCTCAAAGCGCCTCTCGGCTTGGCAGCGCAAGCTATCGAGAGTGGCAATCAAAAGATGTCTGGATTCCTGAACCAGGACGATAAGGGAAAAAAGAGGCACTTCCACATGCATAATTATAAACGAAATAGCTTTTTTCTCGGGATCTTAATACAATGATTGCCGATGCAAAAGCTTCAAGATTCCCTCAAACCGATTGTTGCCCTCTGTAAAAGAAGGGGATTTATCTACCCCGGATCTGAAATCTATGGGGGCTTTGCAAACACCTATTCTTACGGACCTTACGGCGCAGAACTCAAGAAAAATATCAAAGATCTTTGGTGGCGTCTTTTTGTCCATGAGCGGCGCGACATGGTCGGTTTGGATGGCCCGATTTTGCTCCATCCTAAAACCTGGCAAGCCTCGGGGCATGTGGAGGGATTTGTCGATGCACTGATCGACTGCAAGGCGTGCAAATCGCGCTTCCGCGCCGATCACCTGATTGAAGAAGCGCTCCACAAAAGCGCCGATGGGATGAACCTCAAGCAGATGACCGAAGAGATCCAAAAGCATAAGCTCAAATGCCCAAAATGTGGCGCGCAAGACTTCACAGAGGCGCGAGTCTTCAATCTCATGTTCCATACCCACATGAGCAAGACTGGCGCTGATGGGGATATCGCCTATTTGCGCCCAGAAACGGCTCAGGCGATCTTCGTCGATTTCAAAAATATCATTGACACCATGCGGGTGAAAATCCCCTTTGGGGTGGCGCAAATCGGAAAAGCCTTTCGCAACGAGATCACGCCCGGCAATTTCGTCTTTCGAGTGATTGAATTCGAGCAAATGGAAATCGAATACTTCATTCGTGAGGCGGACTGGCAAAAGACCTTCGATCACTGGCTGGCTGCTATGCATAGCTGGTGTAAAAAAATTGGGCTGAGTAAGAACCACGTACACGAAAAAGAGCATCCGAAAGAGCTGCTCTCCCACTACTCCAAGCGCACGGTGGATTTGGTCTACGACTTTCCCTTCGGGACAAGCGAGCTGTACGGCCTTGCCTATCGTACCGACTTCGATTTATCGCGCCATGCAGAGTGTTCTGGCCAATCGCTCTTTTATACCGATCCAGAAACGAAGGAAAAATTCATCCCTCACGTGATCGAGCCCACCTTTGGCGTAGAAAGGACCATTTTGGCCCTTCTTTGCAATGCGTATGATGAAGAAATGCTGGAAAATGGAGAGACGCGCACAGTGCTCCATTTTGCTCCTTGCGTAGCTCCCGTGAAAGTCGCCGTATTCCCGCTGATGAAAAAAGAGCCTCTCTCGGAAAAAGCACAAGCAGTCTTTGCGCTGTTGCAGCGGCTCTGGCACTGCGAATATGACGATTCAGGAGCCATTGGCAAGCGGTATCGCCGCCAAGATGAACTCGGCACACCCTATTGCATCACCATCGACTTCGAGACACTCGAAAATGACACGCTGACACTGCGCGATCGCGATTCCATGAAGCAAGAGCGGCTGGCTATTGGACAACTCATAGAGACTCTCTCGAAGAAATTGGTCTAGTGACCTGTGGTGATTCCTTAATTTAAGGCAAAAAGCGCTCTTTGGGACCTGGGTCTTCGGGCATTTTGAGCTTGAACTGGTGCCGGTGCTCCGCAAAACAGCGGTAGAGAAGATCGCTCAGCCAGCAGGGCAAAAAAGAAAAGAGGCCAAAAAGGCACCACTGCTTGCCAATGAGCCAATACATCCGGAATACCCCCCGCGCTCGGATCCAAAAGCGCCGCTCTGTCGAGCGATAGCTCTCCACAAGCACCAAACTGTTTGCGCGGCCTAAAGGCTCTTGAGGCCCCGTCAGAACACGAGCTCGATCATCTGCCTGACCATCTGATGGCAAAAAGGACACTCCGCATCAAAAAAAATCAGGTGTTCACCCATGATGATTTGCCTCCAAAATCACCTGTGGCCTTGCCCTCTTCAGCTCGTCAAATTGCCGAGCCAACTCGAGCACCTCCGCCTCACTGCATGTGCCGCTATAGATCTTCAGCTTGATCTCTTCTCGTTGATGCATCCAATGCCTCTCCAAAAGCTTCTGGACCGTCTCTATAAAACACTCCACAGCTCGTTCTCGATTTACCCGTTTTTGCAAAACCTCTGCAAGAAATAATCGCTGCTCCGCTTGCTCTAAGTCGATGGCAAGAGAGAGAAGATCGCGCGGCAGATTGGCTTCGAGCGCAGCAAAGTACTTTTCAAATAAAATGCGCGCTGCCATGACTCGAAAATGCTCCGGAAGAAGATTCGCACGGGCGATTTTTGCCAAATCCGGACAGCTATCCCCCATCAAAAAGAGCCAGCGGAGTAGGTCGGCCTCAAGAATCCGGTCTGGATCGATCTCTGCGAAAGTGACACTCGCGGCCCGTTTGATGTAAAGCGGCTTTACATGGTCTTCTTGGATGGCCAAGATCGATTCGGGGGTGTGGGTTAAGCGGGCCAGTTTGCGCAAGCTCTCATGGATCATGAGCGGATGGTCCCATTCGCGGATTCTTTTGGCAATCGTTTGGACCAGCTCGTTTTTCCCGGCAGGGGATTGGAGGTTCAGGCTCTTGGAGAAGTGTTGCACCAAAAAGGTAAGGTAATCGATGCTGCTATCGAGCATTTTTTGCCATTCTTCAGCCCCCCTTTCTTGCAATACCTGATCGGGATCACATTTTTCGGGCAGCAAGATCACGAGCGTATCAATCCCCTCTTTTTGGAAAATATGGCCGATTTTAACAGCAGCTTCTTGCCCTGCCGCATCACCATCGAGCGCAAGATAGACTTGCCTCACTCCCAAATGAATCAATTCTTTGGCTTGCTCTTCTCCAAAAGCAGTGCCCTGACCCGCAACCGTCCAGGCAAATCCAGAATAGATCAAACGGAGTGCATCGATCTGCCCCTCAACAACGATGGCCCTTCTCTCTTTGGCAATCATCTTGCGCGAAAAGCTGAGGCCAAAAAGTACCTTCGATTTTTTAAAAAGGACGGTCTCTGGGGTATTGATGTACTTGCCGCCAAAAGTCTCCATTTTATACTTACGGGCCGAAAAGCCGATGATGGCTCCGACTGTATCGCGGATCGGGATGGTGATCCGATCGGAAAAAAAGGTGCGTCCCTTGGAGATGAGCCCTGCTTGCTCCAGAATCTCTGGCGATATTTTCCACTCCCGCATTGCTTTTAAGAATAAGGCGTCCTCTTTCAGAGCCAAGCCAAGCTCAAATTGCCGAATGAAGGTGAGGTCGATGCCGCGGCTGTAAAGATAATCGAGCGCAGCATGTCCTTCTGCGGTATGGAGCAAGCAAAAGGTGTAGAATTCACAGGCGCGCTGCAGCGCTTCTTTTAGAGCGGCTTTGGGGGGGCCTTTTGGCTGCTCAGGCCCTTGGGCCTCTTCTAGCTCAACTTGGAATCGCTCCGCTAAATTTTCAACGGCTTCCACAAAGCTCATCCTGAGATGGGTCATCAAAAACTGGATCGCATCGCCATGGGCACCACAGCCAAAGCAGTGGTAATGGCTATCTCCTTTTTGGATGACAAAAGAGGGGGTTCTCTCTTCATGAAAAGGGCAAAGCGCTTTATAGGCAGCTCCCGCTTTTTGCAATTTGAGATAGGGCGACAAGACTTCAATCAAGTCGATGCGGGAGCGGAGGACTTCAAGACTTTCGCGTGAAAAACCGGGCATGATTTAGGACTATACACCCGCGTTTCGGATAAGGCAAGATACCAGCAGAACTATTCACCACAGAGAAAAGATTAGTGTTCTCTGTGGTATCTATCTCTGTGGTGATTCTTTTAGTTATACCAACACGGCTTTTTTCTGCCGCACCCAAAGGTATACAAAGATGGCTGTCCCCATACAAAGAGCGACGGGGATCACAGAGACGCCAAAGAGGAGCGCCGAAGAGGACTCGGGGCCGCCTAGCGCTTGCACTGTACTGCCAATGATCGAGTGAAACGCATAACCAAACACCATGATGATCATATTCACCATCGCTGTGGTCAATCCCGCTGCTTCTTCTCGGACATAGCTCGATGCATTGTAAATGGCCAAAATCTGATAGGCACAGGCGATGCCCACTAAAACGAACCCCACACTAATGGCGCTGGAGGGCAA
>JACQAR010000055.1 GCA_016194825.1 Chlamydiia bacterium | reverse complement strand
TTTCTTTACAAGAGACTGTGGGTAAAAAGGTGGTAGATGTGTTTGTGCAAGCAGGTCTTTTGGCGAGCAAAGGGGAAGTTGTAAGGCTCATCCAGAATGGGGGGGCCTATCTGAATAATGAGAGGATCGAGGATCCCCACAGGCTGATTGCACAAGAGGACTTGGTTGGTGAAAAATTTCTATTAATCGGGTCTGGCAAGAAGAAAAAGAGGGTCATTCAGGTCGTTTCAGAGTAAAAACCAAGATTTTTTTATAAAATACTTGATTGAAAATCAGTAGGATACAACAATGGGGGAAAATACCCAAGGTGGCAAAGGTTCCCCAGGGTAGTGATATTTAATGGAGGTTTGAATAGCATGAGTACAATGACAAAGAAAAGATTGGTACAGACCATTTCTCAAAATCGTTCGCTCCATCCCAACGATGTGCGCAATGTGATTCAATCTTTTTTGGATGAGATGACCAATAGCTTGATGAGCGGCGACAGACTCGAGTTTCGAGATTTTGGGGTGTTTGAGATTGTCGAGAGAAAGCAAAAAGTGGGCAGAAACCCTAAAGACGCAGGGGTTCCCATTATTATTCCAGCGAGAAGAGTGGTCAAGTTCACTCCTGGAAAGAAGATGAAAAAATTGATAGAGCGTTCTAAAAAATAAGCTGGCAAACGGGGTGTTGCAAGCCTTTTGCAACCCCCTGTATTTCAGCTACTTATCACTATTCCCGTTTTGTGGGGAGATCTCTTATCTAACCCTTCCTAAAAAACAATACAATCTCTATAATGCACTCCTTTCAGAGGAAAGGAAATTTTAGGTTGTAATGGCAAAATGGATCATGATCGGGGCTCTCGTTTTGTTTGCAGGGATTGGGATTGTTGCGTTTTGCAAGAAACGGATGGGGACAGGTGTCGAGAGGAGTCTCTCTTCTGAAGAGCCTCTCCTGTCCCAGACTCCTGTTGTATTTGTTTCTAAGAGCAATATCCCCGCCTCTCCACCAGAACTTACGTTTGCCCAGCCAGCGAAACCCTTGAAGGGGGATTTTCCCGAGATCGACCGGATTTTTCAGCTGTTTTCGACCACAACCTCTTCCCAACTCCCTATTGTGGAGACCATCAGCTACTCGAGTGCGGTGCCTTGGCATAAAGGGCGCCCCGCATGGATTGCCGATTATGCGATCTATTACAATACGTCGCGCCATTTTATTGCGCGCAGTTTGAATGGAAAGGCCGATTATTTTACGCAAACGGTTGCTGAAAAAAGTAAATTTAATGTGTTTAGAAAGGCAGCAAAAAGAGTTGATTCAGGTGTTTGGCACGCGTTGGATCCCTCTCTGTGCAGATGATGAGCAAGAGGCAAAGAAGGTGGCAGGGTTTGGGATGCATGGAGTTCCCTGGATAGAGAAGAGAGCGGGGAAAGAGCGCGAGCTCGTAGAGAATCTAGAGGGGCTGGGAGCTTATAGCACAGATGGGAGCATCCGTTTAAAAGCAGCGGATATGGAAGAGATTTTTGCGATCGTGCTCACCAAGCCGACGTTTGTAGATGTTGTGAAAGATTTTCATCTCGCTAAATTACCGGGAGTTGAAGTAGCAACTCCCTCGAGGTAACCTCGACTTTGCAACTTTTAAGGAGTTCACGGATGAGTACACTGGCTCACGAGAAACAGATTCTTGAGTATGAGAAGACCCTCTCTCAGATCAGAGGGCACAACCAAGATCATACGCT
>JACQAR010000002.1 GCA_016194825.1 Chlamydiia bacterium | reverse complement strand
TGCCATCTTGACCGGCGGACAGCTCATCTCCGAAGAAAAAGGGATGCTCTTGCGTGAAACAGATGTATCTTCTCTAGGCACCGCCGATCAGATCTCGATCAATAAAGAAAAGACTCTGATCATCGGAGGACGGGGGAATCCAAAAGAGATTAAAGAAAGGCTTGCCCAGCTTGAAAACGAGAGCAAAGCCTGCACCTCTTCTTATGACAAGGATCGCCTCTTAGAGAGAAAGGCCTACCTGCAAGGAGGAGTGGCGGTCATCCGAGTAGGCGCTTGGACCGAATCGGAGATGAAAAAGAAAAAGCAGATCTATGAAGATAGCCTGAACTCAACACGAGCTGCTTTAGAAAATGGGATTGTTGTGGGTGGCGGAGTGACTCTGCTGCAGGCGAGCCGTAGCGTCAAGATCGATCTTGTTCCTGAAGAGCTGATCGGCGCCAAGATCTTATTGAAAGCCTGTGAAGCGCCATTGCGCCAAATCGCTGCAAATACCGGACACGATCCCTCTCTCATCGTCAATGAAGTGCTGTCAAAGGGCGGAAATTTCGGGTTCCATGCAATCACCGAAAAGGTCGAAGATCTGTTGAAAGCAGGTGTGATCGATCCAGCCAAAGTAGTCAAAAACAGCTTGTCTCACGCTGTTTCGATGGCAGGCATCATATTGCTCTCTGAAGCGATCATCGTCAAAGCTGAGGAATCTTGACCAAAAGGATCGCCGTTGTTGCGGCGTCTGGGATCGGCGATGCGCTGATCCTCCACATCGCCTCCCATAACTTCTCTTTGTCGGGATGGGAGGTGACTACCTTCAGCGATCACCTGCCGAGTTTTGGTTCTTGGTTACAGGGATACACGTTTGCTCCCCAACCTCCCCTCGACGATCTCGAAGAGATCTTTCTTGGCAAATTTGATGCGGTTTTCTTACAGCATGATAATAGCGAAAAGGCGAAAAAAATCGCCCTTCTTTCCTTACCCGTCTACATTTTCTATGGCTCCTATGTCCCCATAAAGCATCTTCCCTGGCGAGAAAAATATGACTATATATGCAACAAAGAAAAGACGATGGTGGCCAATCTCGTGCAAGCTGTCGGAAGAATCATCGGCGCCTGTTCCAGCGAAAATGGACTGAAAGCCCCTCCTTTACTCACCTATCGGAAATACCCCAAACGGATTGCCATCCACCCTACTAGTACCAAGGAGGAAAAAAACTGGCCGCGGGAGAAATTCATCGCGCTTTTTGAGCAACTCCAAAAAAGGGGCTACGAGCCCGTTTTTACAGTCGGACCCAAAGAACGAGAAGCATGGAACAATGCCCCCCTCTTCCCTCATCTGGAAGCAGTGACCAGCTTTCTCTATGAATCGGGTGGTTTTATTGGAAATGACTCAGGCTTAGGGCATATCGCCTCTTGCCTACGCCTTCCCTATCTGGTCATTGGCCCTAGCCTAGAACACTTGCAGCTTTGGCAACCCGGCTGGCGGCGAGGAGTGATCGTAGCTGCCCCTAATTGGTCCTCCTATTGGAAATGGACCCGTCAAAAATGGAGGGATTGGATTTCGGTAAGGTCTGTCTATAAGAACTTTATCCAGGAACTGGAGAAAAATAATCAATATTTGATAAAGTAAAAACGTATGAAAGATTTACCTCATCACCTCAAAAAATTGAATCGCCGGGTCATCCGATCGCTCCATCGAGAAGAGATGGAAGGCTCGCTCGTTACTCCAGGTCAACCCCTGGTGCAGACAGAGCGACAAAAAAAGAAGCAAGCCAAACAAAAAATTAAAAAAGAGAAATTGGCTAAGCCGCCCCGAGTCAAGACAATCGAAGAACACAAATCCCTTTCGGGTTCTAGGTAAAAGAATTATTAGCCAATTGAACTGGCTCTGGAAGCGGAAAAGCACTTTTACCCAGCAGCCCCTCGAAAGCCTCCCCTCTCTTTTGACTGAATTAGGAGTAGATCTCGTGCTCCTCGGAGGCGATTTTACCTCCTCCTCTCTTCCTGAAGAGTTTGCAGCGGCGCAGCAATTTGTCAGCCAGATCCGACAACCGTGGATTGCCATTCCTGGCAATCACGACAATTATACAAAACGGGCCTTTCGCACCCGTCGCTATTACGACTACTTCTCCAACCCAACTGGGAGCACGCTTCGCGATTTTGGGATTGAGATCCATCCTCTCATCGCCCCCTGGACCCTCATTGCCCTGGATACAACCCTTGCAACACCACCCACTTCTTCTGTCGGCTATATCAGTAAAGAGCTCGAGATACTGCTGGAAGATGCCCTTAAAGACCTTCCTGCCAGCACCTCTATTCTCCTCTTTAACCATTACCCTTTTTTCCAAAATGACACCCCTTCCCATAACCTGCAAAGAGGGGAAGCTCTTGAGCAACTGTTGCGCCGCCATTTTCCTCGCATTCGACTCTACCTCCAAGGCCATTCGCACCGACACACCATCGCCGATCTACAAAATAGCGGCCTTCCTATCGTTTTAGATAGTGGCTGTATTGCCATGGGGGACCAGGCCACTTGGAACCTCATCGATCTGCAAACAGATTGCTGTCAAGTCACAGGCTATCTCTGGAAAGAGCGTTGGGAGCCTTTTAGAATGGAGACGATCCCGTGGAAACAGAAATAGAAAAGCGCTGGTTTGAACCAGGACTCCGCTTCCAGTGCACCGGTTGCGGCCAGTGTTGCACGAGCACCTCTCCCAGCTACGTCTATCTCTCAGAACAAGACGTGGACCATCTCAGCCACTATTTTGGACTGAAAAGAGAGGCCTTTTTAAAAAAGTATACCCGCTACGATGGGCAATATTCTCTGCTCGACAAGCCCAATACGTACGACTGCATCTTTTTAAAAGAGAAGCGGTGCACTGTCTATGAGGCAAGACCTGTACAATGCCGCACTTTTCCTTGGTGGCCCTACAACATCGGCGATGAAAAGCAATGGCAAGAAGCGGCAGTGCGCTGCGAAGGGATCAACCACCCTGAGGCTCCTCTCGTTCCAACAGCGCATATTGAAGAGCAGCTCATGACCTATATGGACAACCTGTTGCACATGTGTTTTGATGTATGAACCTATACTGCTCGTGATTCAAAAATCGGTTCTGCCGGCGTCGGACAGCCACCGCTTTTGAGCCCGTCTGCATCGCTCAACTTATGCAAGTTGAGCTGAGGGGTCCCCAAAAACGCATCGTCTTTGGGGGAGGATTTGACGCCGGCTTCACCTGGCTCAAAATCGGGGCGCCTCCTTAGCATCTCCCGATTTTTGAATCCCTCTCAGTATATATAGGCCTTGGCTCATTGAGAAATTTGAGTTGTTCACTCCGCATCCAAGCCTGTTTGCGCTGCACGCAACAGAGCTGCTACTTCTGGGGATGAATGGCGCGGCTGAACATTAGGAGGCGTAAGTGCTCTTTGGCCATCATTTCCTCTCGCTGCATCTACTTGTTCTCTTAGAGCATCAATGCGCTGAGTGGTATCATCTGCATTCATGTTTAGCACAATCTGCTGCAGAGCCGCTGGAGTCCTGTCCTCTGCAACTATCTGGCGCATTTGAACTGCCAAATCTGCAATCTGCTGAAGCTCTCGCCCAGAAGCCGATCTTTGCGAAATGAAATGCCATACAGCATAACTACCAGCTAGATTAATCATGCCCAATGCGCCCATTCCCGCGCTCATCAACCAAGACGGAATTTCAATTTCATTCCGCTGAAACGCATAGGAAACGCCTGCTACTGAGAAACTAAACGCAGAGACGCAAGCAAGCGCTCCGGCAATGACCGTATAGGGCCGTCTTCCACTCCAGTCTCGCTGTACGTAATTAGCCCCAGCCCCTAACAACACCGCTGCCATACTTATTCTTCTTATTTATGTTTTTTCAGTTCGTCTTGACATTTTTCTTTAAATCTTTGTAAATCCGCTGGATTTTTTTCAGCAACAAGGAACTCTTCAATAAATTTCTGCACACTATTTTTTTGCATATATTTTTTAAGCATCTCAGACAGATCATCGATATGGCCTTGCAGCTTTGCGACCCGGCGCCCCAGATTTTTGATCTTCTGATCCTTTTGTGATATCAGTGCAGAAACGCTCTCCTCTAGATTATCAAGCGCCGCGCTTCTCTCATCTCTCTTCTTTTGTTGCAGATCAGCGACTTGATGGGTTAACGCTTCGATCTCTGCATTTTTTTCTGTCAGTTCATCCGTTACAACTTTTAGTTGTCGTCTCAAAGCTTGTAGTTGCCGCTCTATATCTTCTTGCGAAAGTGGCTCTGAAAAGTACCATGTCACAATTTGATACGCCCCGTACGCAGTTGCCACCACTCCAACTGCAGCAAATCCCAACACTGCGACTGACGTTCCTGCACTTTTTGCGGCGACAGCGGCTTTTAGGGTGAAATTGGCAGGTGCGCTAGTGTTGAGAGATGCAGCCACGCTCAAGCTGCCAATACCTCCGCTCGTCACACCGGCTGCTAGAAGAGCTCTTCGATATTTGTTATCATTCAGCCCTCTGTTGAGTTCATCCAATCGTTGACGCGCCAGAATAACCACTACTTGGTTATCTTGAGGAAATTTCCCTTCCGGCCATTTTGTCGCCAAGAACGGCAGAGCATCAAAAGCATTTGGCCTGAAAAGACGAGGGCTATCTTCAACTGAGTAGCGCGGGTCGAAAACGCCCTGTGGTGCATATGCCATAACTTTCTCCTTTCATTAAAAATACCGCAAGACATGGTAAAACATATGTAAAATATAATGCAAAAAAATTTAAGCACCACTGAACCTATCCCAGTAAAAGGGTTTCGTCGCTCGCTTCTGTGGTAAACCTTCTAGTACAAAAAGCCGCAATGAAAAAGAGGGATCTCCCTTTTGAGGGCTTGCAACACGTCATCCTTTACCAAATAAGCAGGCAAGTTTGCCCCCTTCAACTGCTTAGCCGTTTTGCTCTTTCCTCCAATTTCAAACAGCGCCTCTCTTGTCCGATAATCTCCCATCTCAGAACAGAAAATGGGCACTTCCGCATTCTGCAGCGATTGCACAAAAAATAACTCTCTGAGAGTCCCCTTCAAAATTTGTTGTCCTAAATATTTCTGCATGGTGTGCATTAAGGTGGTATTATTGAGCAAAAATTTAGCAGCTTTTCTGAGAGAAGCGCCTCCTCCTGCGTAAGGATGCAACTCTCGTATCAAACCTACTTCTTGCAAAATGGTTAAATAGTGTTGCGCTGTTTTGTGATCTACGCTTAAGTTTTGCGCCAAGTTATGAATACTCAATTCTCCTGGAGAAATAGAGGCTAAGAACGTCAAAATCTTCTTAAAAATCTGTAGGTTTTCCGTCTTGAGGTGGTAATAATTCGCAATGTCTTCAAAAATTGTTTTCTCTATAATCCGAGATACTTTTTCATGGTAAGAATGAGGATCTTCAAAGACAAACGGATAATATCCTTGTGCAAGATAGTTCTCAAAATGGGTCAGCACTTTCGGAATGTCTGGCAAAGAAGAGCCCTTCAAAAGATCCTGAAAGGAAATCGCTTCCAGATGCATATTTTGAGAAAAATTCAGATATTCTCGGAAAGAAAGCCCCTGTAAACGATAGAGCTTGGCCCGTCGGGAAAGATCATAGCTCCCTGATACTAAATCGAGCATAGAGCTGCCTGAAAAGACAATCTTCAGCGACGGAAAGGAGTCGTACAAGTTCTTTAATTCCTGATCCCATCCCCGGTACTTGTGGATTTCATCGATGAAAATGATTTTATACCCTTCTTTCTGATGGAGGTCTGCGACAAACTGCAACAGACGCTCTTGCTGAAAATAGACCAAGTCTGCAGAAAAATAGATCGCTTCTCTTGATTTAAACAGCTCATTTTTAATATATTGCAGCAAAAGAGTTGTTTTCCCCACCCCTCTCGGTCCGACCAATCCCGTCAAGCGATTGCGCAACTGAAAAGAAGGGTATAGATAGCGGGTCTGAAATTCGGGTAATTCTGCAATGAGACGGTGGAAAGTCTCTATAATAAAACGAAACATTTGGAGTCTACTCCAGGTTTTTGACTTATAATTTGGAGTATACTCCAAATGCCAATTTTTTGTATATCTAGTACACTCCTATAACAGCATGACCCCTGCAATCCAACAGAAAGTCCAAGAGTGGCTCGATGGCCCCTATGATAAAGAGACCAAAGAGGCCATCCGATCCTTAAGCCCCCAGGAGCTCGCCGATGCTTTTTTTAAAGAGATTTCCTTTGGCACAGGAGGCATGCGGGGCGTAATGGGGGTGGGCCCAAACCGGATGAACATCTACACCGTCCAAAGAGCGACCCAAGGGATTGCGAACTATCTCAAGAAACACCACAAAAAGCCCCACCCCGTCTTCATCGGCTACGATGTGCGCCACCATTCCAAAGAGTTTGCCCAACAAGCAGCCCGTGTGCTAGCCGGCAATGGAATTGGAGTTTGGATCGCCAAAGAAGTATGCCCTACCCCCCTGACCTCCTTTGCCTGCCGCCATCTGGGCGCCTCAGCTGCGATCCTCATCACAGCATCCCACAACCCTCCCCAATACAACGGCTACAAAGTCTACTGGGAAGATGGAGCGCAAGTCGTCGCCCCTCATGACATCGGCATCATGAAAGAAGCGCACCTAGTGCAAGAAGTGCTACTCGCCGATCTCCAGTCCCCACTCATTGAATGGATCGGCACGTCGATAGATACTGCTTATCTGAAAAAACTCGCAGAACACCCACTCGCCCATCCCAAAGAAAAACTCCAGATCATCTATTCGAATCTACATGGCACAGGCATCCGGCTCATTCCCAAAGCACTGCACCGCTTTGGCACGCTCTCATTTGTAGAAGAACAAAAACCGCTCGATGGCAATTTCCCTGCAGCACCTTCTCCGAATCCCGAAGAAGAATCCGCAATGCGCCCCGGTATTCAGCAATTACTCGCTACCCGAAGCGATCTTTTCATTGCGACCGATCCCGACGCCGATCGTGTAGGGGTGGCTATCCGCGTCCAAGATCAAGCCATCCGCCTCACTGGCAACCACACAGCCTGTCTTTGTCTGTATCATATTTGCACTCACCTGAAACCTTTTCCGAAGCACGCAGGCTTTGTGAAAACCATCGTCACCTCCGAGTTATTCAAGGCGATTGCTGAGAGTTTTGGAGGCGTTTGCATCGATGTTCTGACCGGCTTTAAATACATTGCAGAGCAAATGCGGCTCTGGGAAAAAAGTGATATGCGCTACATCTACGGCGCGGAGGAGTCCTATGGCTCTCTCTACGGTACTTTTGTCCGAGATAAAGATGCCATTTCCACTAGCTGTCTCATCGCCGAAATGGCCGCCTTGGCCAAACAGCAGGGATATACTCTCTTGGATCTTCTCTATCAGCTCTACCAGCAATATGGCATCCACCGAGAAGCGCTCACAAGCCTCACCTTCAGCGAAAGCCAAAGCGGCATGGAAGAGATGGCCAAGCTCATGCAGACGCTGCGCAGCAATCCTCCCTCTCACATCTGTGGCAAAAAAATCACCACCATTGAAGACTACCTCAAGCCAACTGGCCTCCCAAAATCCGACGTGCTCCGCTTTTGGCTGCAAGACAAAACGAAAATCGTCATCCGTACCTCAGGCACAGAACCCAAAATCAAGATCTACGCGGAGGTCATTGAAAAAGGAGCCTCCGACATCATCCCAGGCATCGCCCGTTGCGACCAAAGGCTCAAAGAGCTGATCCAGACGAAATGGTGGGTAACAAAATGAGTTTTCCTCATCTTCTCGTTCTCATGAGCGCGCTCATCAGCATTTTTGGATCTTATGTCTACATTCGAGACACACTCAAAGGGAAAACAAAGCCCAATCGGGTTTCTTGGTCGATGTGGGCGTTTGCACCACTACTCGGTACGGGAGCCGCATTAGCTGCAGGAGCCGATCCTTGGACAACAGTCCGGATCTTTCTCGCCGGCTTTCTCCCACTGATCGTGTTCCTCACCTCGTTCATCAACAAAAAAAGCTACTGGAAGCTGACCCATTTCGATTTACTCTGTTGCGTCTCTTCGGCAGCAGCCATTTTAGTCTGGGTTTTTTTAAAATCCCCGCGAATGGCGATCCTCTTTGCTGCCATTGGGGATGGGTTTGCCGCGCTTCCTACGTTTTTGAAGGCATGGAAATACCCAGAGACAGAAACAGGGGCCACCTATTTTGCCGGCCTCATTGCTGTCCTCTTGGTCATCCCCTCAATTCCCAACTGGGATATCGAAAACTCCGCTTTCCAAATCTACTTGCTGATCATCAATGTCATCATGGTCTTTGCGATCTATAGAAAAAGGCTGTTCTAAAGCTGGTGAACGGACCGGGTGCTGAATTTGTATTGCACACCCAATTTTTC
>JACQAR010000074.1 GCA_016194825.1 Chlamydiia bacterium | reverse complement strand
GGGTGGATGCCTGCCATGTGAAAAGTGACGATGGCTCCTTTCTGGGGAGAGCGACCCAGGATCTGGAGGCCTGGGATGGCGGCTAAAGCATGCTCTGCTTCTTCTCGGAGAGATCGCTCGTGTTTGGCGATCTCTTCGCGCCCGCACCCCTCAATGAAACGAAGCGCCGCCTCTAGCCCGATGGCAGAGGCGATGATGGGTGTTCCGGCCTCAAAGCGAAGGGGAGGTTTTTGGTAAGAAGTATTTTCCATCGCCACGGTTTCGATCATATCGCCGCCCCCATATAGAGGAGGCAATGCCTCGAGTCGCTCTTTTCTGCCATACAAAATGCCAATGCCTGTGGGGCCATAGCATTTGTGCCCTGAGAAGGCATAAAAATCGCATCCGAGCTGTACGACATCTATCGGGAGATGAGGAGCTGCCTGCGCTCCATCGATGACCAAGCAGGCGCCGACTGCTTTGGCGGCCTGGGCAATTTGGGCAATGGGATGGATCACACCGGTTACATTGGAGACATGGGCCAGGGCAATGAGCTTCGTTTTGGAGTTAATGTACGGCTGCCAATTTAAAATGCCTTCTTTATTGGCGGGGATCCAGCGTAAAACCGCTTTTGTCCTTTCCGCAGCCATTTGCCAGGGAACGATATTGGAGTGGTGCTCCATTTCTGAGATGAGGATCTCATCTCCGGCTGCAAAGGGAAAGGCACGGGCGATGAGATTGATTGAATCGGTAGTGCCGCGGGTAAAGACAATTTCTTCTGCTGTCTCAGCATGGAGAAATTGACGCACGGCCTCACGCGCTGCATGGTATTTTTCGGTTGCTCGGATCGAGGATCGATAGGCAGAGCGGTGCACAGTCGCATAGTCGACAGAGTAAAAATGGTTCAGCGCTTCAATCACCGAATAAGGTTTATGGGCGGTGGCCGCACTATCTAAATAGACGAGTTGCGGATGGTGCTGGAAAATCGGAAATTGTTCACGCCAGCTCATCAACAAAACCTTGGGTAATGCCAGCAAAGGGGGCTGCATCAATCAGATCCCGACAAAAGCCGCGGATCAAGAATCGGTGTGCTTCTTCCCTGGACAGCCCTCTCGAGCGGAGATAAAAAAGATCTTCCTCGGCAATCTGTGCAATGGTGGCTCCATGAGAGGCTTTTACATCATCGGCAAAGATTTCGAGATTGGGTTTGGAATAGACTTGGGTCTCCTCACCTAGAGGAAGATTGGCATTGAGCTGATACGCTTCGGTCTTTTGCGCGATGGCTTTTACTAAAATCTTCCCTTCAAAACTCGAGAGGGCCTTGTCAAACAAAATTCCCTTGAAATGCTGGCGCGATCTGGTTTCGATCGCTGCATGTTCGACCAGCACATGCACATGATTTTGCCTCTCGCCATCGAGACGAGAAAGGCCTTGTAAAAGCGCCTCGCTTTTTTCCTCTGCCAATTGGACTCGGTAGGAAGAGCGAGACGCTTTGGCTCCTTGCATGAAGGCGAGCGATTCAAAACGGCTCTCTTTTTTCAGCGTGGCGCGAACCGATTGGAAGAAAAGGCTCTTTTCGCAACCTGCTTGTCTTTGGACAAATCGGCAAAAACTGTTCTCATCCAGTGTCGCATCGAAATAGGCATTGCAATAGACAGTCTCGTTCGATGTCTGGATGAGCTCCAGCCGAGAATTGCGCCCGACATACAGGTGGATGCGCGGCATCGCCATTTGATTGGAGACGCTATAACAGTGGATCTGTATTTTCTCATCGATTGTGCATTCGGGGTGAACATAGAGCAACACCCCCTCGCCTTGAAATGCCCCGTTCCACAGAGCAAAGGGATCGATCTCTTCTTTCCCTAGCTTCTGCATCCGGTGCTGCAAAAATACGCCATAGGACTGCATTGCTTCTGGTATAGACAAACAGAGGATCTCTTTAGGAAGAAGAGAATGCTCTTGAGAATAAAAACCATCGATGAACACAACCCGATAGGGACATTCAGAAAAAAGGGAAAAAGACACCGGTTGTTCGGGACGCTGTAGAACAGGCTCAGGATATAAAACGGGAAGAAAGTAGCGGAAGGCTTCGTGTTTCCGAGTCGGCATGCCGCCCATCTCTTTGAGGCGATCTTGCGCTTTTTGTCTCCAGGCAAAGAGCCGATCTGCGGATAGCATTAGCGATACCCTTTCTCTTCGAGTTCTAAGGCGAGATCAGCTCCCCCGCTTCTCACAATCGCGCCATCCACGAGCACATGGACGAAATCGGGACGGATGAGATCGAGTAGACGTTGGTAGTGGGTGATGAGCACCAAGCTGTTGTCTTTGTGTCGCATGGCATTGACTCCTTGAGCTACGATCCGCATGGCATCGATATCGAGACCGGAATCGGTCTCATCCAGCACAGAAAGGAGAGGTTCAAAAAGAGCCATCTGCAAGATTTCATTCCGTTTTTTCTCGCCTCCAGAAAATCCCTCATTGATCCCCCGCTCCTTGAATGTAGCGCTCATGTCCATGAGCGCCATTTTCTCATCCAAGAGCGTCTCAAATGCCTCTTCGGTGAGCAGGGGTTTTTCTTGCGCTTTTTTTTGCGCATTGAGCGCAGAGCGGAGAAAGAGTTGATTAGAAACACCGGCAATTTCGGGAGGATACTGGAAACTCATGAAAAGTCCCAAATGGGCGCGCTCTTCCGGCTCTAATTCCGTGAGATCTTTGCCCAAAAACAGAATTTGTCCTTGAGTCATCTCATAGGCGCTGTGTCCTGCCAAAATTTTTGCGAGGGTCGATTTCCCTGCGCCATTGGGCCCCATGATTGCATGGATTTCTCCTGAGCGGATCTCCAGATTCAGCCCTTTCAAGATGGGGGTGCCTTCTATGGAGGCATGTAAATTTTTGATTTCTAATAACATTATCCTACCGAGTGTTCGAGTTTTAATGAGAGGAGCTTTTGCGCCTCGACGGCAAATTCTAAGGGCAATTCTTGAATGACTTCCTTACAAAAGCCGTTCACAATCATCTGGATGGCTTCTTCTTTACTCAAGCCGCGGCTTTGCAAATAAAAGAGCTGCTCCTCATTGAGTTTCGAGACGGAGGCTTCATGCTCGACTTGCGAGCGGCAATTCGCCGATTCAATATAGGGAAACGTGTTGGCTGAGCACCGATTCCCCACCAACATCGAGTCGCATTGTGTATAATTGCGCGCATCTTCTGCTTTTTTTACAATTTTAACGAGGCCTCGATAGCTATTGTGCGACTCATCCGCAGAGATCCCCTTCGAGACAATGGTCGACCGGGTATGCTTGCCGATGTGGATCATTTTCGTGCCGGTGTCCGCCTGCATTTTCCCATTCGTCAGGGCCACAGAGTAAAATTCCCCAACCGAATGGTCCCCTTTCAAAATACAGCTCGGATACTTCCAGGTAATGGCCGCACCCGCTTCCACCTGCGTCCAAGAGATCTTGGAATGATCGCCCGCGCAAAGTCCCCGCTTCGTGACAAAGTTGTAGATCCCTCCTTTGCCTGTGATTGGATCTCCTGCATACCAGTTCTGCACCGTCGAATACTTGATCTCGGCTCTCTCTTTGGCTACTAATTCGACTACTGCCGCATGGAGCTGATTGGTATCAAATGCCGGAGCGGTACACCCCTCCAAGTAGCTCACATAGGAACCCTCTTCTGCAATGATCAGCGTCCGCTCAAATTGCCCAGTCTCTCGTTCATTGATCCGAAAATAGGTAGACAGCTCCATCGGACAGCGCACCCCTTTTGGCACGTAGACAAATGAACCATCCGAAAAAACAGCCGAATTGAGCGCTGCAAAGAAATTGTCTCCAATAGGCACTACCGAACCGAGATACTCTTCTACGAGCTCAGGATACTTCTTCACCGCCTCAGAAATAGAACAGAGAACCACCCCTGCCTGCACCAATTTTTCTCGAAATGTAGTCCCAAGAGACACGGAGTCAAAAATCACATCGACTGCGACATTGGCCAGTCGCTTTTGCTCGTCGAGCGGTATCCCCAATTTCTCAAACGTTTTCAAGATTTCGGGATCGACCTGATCGAGGCTCTCTAGCTTCGGTTTCGACTTTGGGGCAGCATAATAGGAAATGTCTTGATAGTCGATCGGGGTAAAGCGGACGTTAGCCCACTGAGGCTCTTCCATTGTTTGCCACTTCTGGAACGCCTTTAAGCGGAAGCGCAAGAGGAATTCAGGCTCCTCTTTTTTGGCCGAAAGGGCGCGGATTACCTCTTCATTCAAGCCTTTGGGGAAGACCTCCGATTCAATAGGAGTCACAAACCCATAAGGGTAGGCTGTTCTAGAAAAATTTTCAGAATTCGCCGTCATATGAAGAGAATTTTACAGCATGCTCCTCTGCGTGTCAAAGAATAACCTGCGATTAAAAAATGATTAATTAATCACTAAATAATTGATTTTCAGAAAGAGAGCGCAAAAAGTGCTCTACTGGCACGCACAGAATGCCCTTATATTCGATCCGAGAAGCACCTCGGTAGAGTAAAAGGGGTTTTGCTTCAGGGTAATCTTCCACAAAATGCGCAAGACCTCGCACATCTTCAGGAGAGACAAAATGACCGTTTTTTACCTCAATGGCCCAAAAAGCATTTTCTCCGTGCACAATAAAATCGACCTCTACCCCCGCTTTTGTGCGCCAAAAAAAGAGCTGATGCCGCCCTTTTGCATAATGGGTCCACGCCCTGAGGTGTTGAAAGACAAGTCCTTCTAGCGCTGCTCCATCCAGCTCGTCTTCCGAATCGCCAGGCCCCATTCTTCTCAAGGCCCGAAATATTCCGGCATCAAAAAAATAGAATTTGGGATGTTGTGACAATTCTCGCTGCGCTCGGTGCGTAAACACTTCCAAGCGCACTGCCAATAACAGATCTTCTAAGATGGTGAGGAAGTTGTCTACAGTATGTCTTTTTACGTAACATTCCCTGGCAATATTGGTCACATTCAAGATTTGTCCATGAGAAAAACTCATTACATGTAAAAACCGAGAAAATTGTCCTATATTCCGCACCAACGCCTCTGCCTGCACTTCCTCATCGATATACGCGCTAACGTAGGTAGTTAACACCTCTTGCGGCTCTTCTGTCTCCCATACCAAAGGCAACATCCCGATTTTCAATGCTTTTTCCAGAACAAATTTCTCTCCCAATTCGGAGGCAATAAAAGGATCGAGATACTTGATGAGGGCCCTTCCCCCTAATAGGTCTGCCCCTCCCCGCCTGAGTTTACGAGCAGAAGAACCAGTGAGCACAAATTGGAGCCCTTGCTTTTCTTCAATCAAGCTATGGACGACAGCGAGCAAATCGGGCACTTTCTGAATCTCATCCAAAATGACTGTAGTCGGCTTCGGCAATGCCGCCACCTCTTTGATCAATTCATCGGGATAAGCACGAAATTTCTCTCGGACTCCAGACAAAAGGAGATTTAAATACAATGCATCAGGAAATAGCGCTTTCATCCATGTAGATTTCCCAGTGCCGCGCGGCCCAAACAGAAAAAAACTCTGCTTAGGCGGAATGAATAATCGGCGGACTAAGGCGTTTTTTTGATTCACGATCTCAAATCTCCGTCGTTTTTTCAGTTTCAGTATAAAAAATTCCTCATCTAAAAGCAACTATATACGCAACATGTTTGCTGTTAAATGCTTATAACTTATTTATACTAAATAATTAATTAATAAGTATAATTACAATTAATTGGATATTATCATGAACAAACACCCCTCTCGCGAATTGCCAGTCCGTTCTCGGTTGGAAATGATTGAGGACATCGCGGAGGTCGTCCGCTCTCTGCACCAAGGGGAATTGGCTCGACATCTGCTCGATGACTTAAAAACGCGCGCGCTTTTTTTCGAGGCTGAGATTCAACAAGATGTATTGATGTTCTGCGAGCAAGTCGAATTCCAATTCACCTATGACCCCTGGCACCGAGTGACCCTAGAAATCCAAAGAGCCGCAGACAAGTTGATTGAAGATTTAGGATTTACAAACGAAAAAAAATAGTTTAGTTTTGAAGAAATTTTGGAGGTACCAATGAAATTGAGAAAATGGATTCTTCTTACAGCCTTAAGCGC
>JACQAR010000061.1 GCA_016194825.1 Chlamydiia bacterium | reverse complement strand
TTTCCACCCACTGTCCAAGCTCATCAAACTTAGGGTCAGCGAGATCGAGGAGCTTTTGGATCATCCCCAAGATGAAGAGCACTCTGGCATAGGCTCCGATGGATACCCCCGGGTCTCCTTTCTCAATTTTCACCAGCGTTCCTCGACTAATACCTGCTCGATCTGAAGCCAACTGTGTGGAAATACGCCGTTTCCGACGAGCGTTTTTCAAATCGTATCCTAGCTTTTTGAGCGCTTTTCCTGCCGGGATAGGCAAGCTGCTAATGTTCATAATCTAGGTCCTTATATGGCTTAGTGTATAGGATTGTAAACATTAAGTAAATTGCTTGGCAAGAGACTGTCTTAAGGAGCTTGGATTAAAACAGATAAGGGACGATCTTGTAGGGCACCTGCTGGCAGTATTGGTCCCAGTAAGGGCCGTATTTGTCGGCACACCGCTTGTCATGGCGGAAAGCGCGGTCTAGTAAAAGCAGAGTAAGAAAGACAAAGTAAGAATAAGGGAGCGCATTGTCAAAAAGAGCAGGCAAAGCCCAGAAAAAGGCGCCGCTGAGTTCTGGCAGGTAGTGGAAGTGTCTCGATAATCCCCACCAACCAGAGGCTAAAAGAAGCCCTTGTTTGGTTTCTCCTGTGACGGTTTGATACGTGGCTTCAATCAATTTAGGAGGTTTGCGCCACACGAGGCATTGGCCGTTTTTTGCACGCACCTGCTGTCTTTGCCGATCGGCTAAGTAGTTGATCAAGATACTGAGCGTGCCGAGGAAGAAAATGGTGGTGGCGAGGGAAAATCCGAGCTGATTGGGATGGTGGACGAGGTACATAGTAGGAGAAGTGTAGAAGCAAGGGATCCAGACCAAACAGCCCCAGCAGATGTAAAAACCGGCTCGGTCGTGCATGATATCCAGTGAACGAAAATAACCCGTTTCCCATAGAAAGAATTTGCCTACATAGAATAGTTGGAGCAAAACAGCAATCACCATCGCATCGCTCAAGCCGTAGAGTTCTTGCTGTTTTGCGGCGTAGGAGAGGAGCAATAGAGGCCAGCTCATCATCCCAAAGCGGCAGTTGGTGAATTGCTTCACATCCCAAACAGGGGAAGCCATTGGCTTTATAAATGGGAACGTTGCCCATCGGGGTAATAGGGCCCTCAAAGGGTTTGCCAGGCACAAGGCGCATCAGAATCAGCTGGAAAAGGGCATAGACCCCTAAAATTTTCCAAGCAGTAGCGCTGCCGAAAAATACAGGCTTGGCGATCTGAAACAAGAGGGGGAAAAATCCTTCTTGTTGCACGAGGTGCCAAAAACTCAAAAAAGATCCCTGCAGAGAGGTGTTGATGTACCAGAAAAGGAAGACAGCTGGAGGGCAAAGGAGTAAAAAAAATAGAGGAACCATCGTCTTGTGGATCCAAGCTGGCACCCTGAGTTTCACATCACCCATATTGCATATATTAATTTTTTCGTGATTTTTGATCGACATTTTTTCGGACAGTTTGTTACCATGAGTTCCAAATTCCTTGCTCAGGTGCAAGGGCATTTGCAAAGAAAATATGCAAAACAACCACCAAACGACCAATCTCTTCAGAGCGGGTGCCGGTACCATGATGTGTACCGCGGTGGGAATGTATTGCACGTTTTCCGTGCGTTAAATGCCTTTTCCACCTGAACTTCCCTACTAAAATCAATCAGATCTAAAAGAAGCTCCGGTGGAAAGGGGAACAGAGGCAGTTTTGCAACTGGCTCGCAACCATAGGAGTTATTTATGTCTGCAAAGATCAAACCGCTCATCCAGATTTTCTCTACGGGGCTTGCTCTGTTTTCGATGTTTTTTGGGGCGGGCAATGTCGTATTCCCTCTCTTAATTGGTCGAGAAGCAGGCACGCAAGTAGGTGTAGCTTTGTTGGGGATTGGGATTTCGGGGGTATTATTCCCTTTTTTAGGTCTCATCGCGATGATGCATTACCGAGGCGATCTCAGGGCATTTTTGCGTCGTTTGGGAGAAGGGCCTGGCTTTATCTGTCTTTTTCTCCTCAACATAATCATGGGACCGATCGTGATTTCTCGCCTATTTACTCTCATGCATGCCAGCATCACCATGATTTTACCCATTTCTTTGGAGCTATGCAGCGTCTTACTCTGTGCTTTGGTCTTTGCTCTTACCTATCGAGCGCAGCGGATTATCTCTTTGCTAGGGATCATCTTGACCCCTGTGCTCCTCTTGGTCTTAGCGTTATTGGTGATTGCGGGATTGAGAGGCGCTCCTGATCCGGTGCAGCCCGTCGCAAGCAGCTGGACTTTGGCGCTAAACGGACTCAAAGGGGGGTACCAAATGATGGATCTTTTGGGAGCGCTCCTCTTTTCGACGCTCATCATTCCTCATGTGATGGGCACATCCCAGCAGGAGGGGAATTTTTCTAAGAACATGATTGGGGCCAGTGTTGTCGCTGCACTCTTACTTCTCATCAGCTATGCTGGATTGGGGTGGGTGGCTGCACATCATAGCGCGCATCTTTCCCCCTCTTTGCCGCCAGAGGCATTGCTAGGCGCGCTTTCGTACCACGTTCTCGGGGAATCTGGTGCTTATCTCGCTTCCGCGATTGTCTTTCTCGCCTGCCTCACCACGGCGATTTCTCTCGCAGCGGTTTTTGCCCATTTTTTGCAGCATGATCTTTTTAAGGAAAAGATAGGGCCCAAAACTTCTCTGGGGATTGCGCTGAGCATGCCAGCAATGGTAGCGACACTAGGATTTGAAGGGATCATGCGTTTAGCCTCACCTCTGCTCGATGTGATCTATCCTGCACTCATCGTGCTCTGTTTGGTCAATATCGCTCGTTGGCCGGTGAGGGCGCCTGTATTTTTTAGTCTAGGATTTACAGCAGGGGCTCTGTGCATGAGAATGGTTTAGAGGGTGTCAAGAGAAAGGGCTGAGTGATAGAACCATTTGTCGTGGAGTTTTTCGAAATGGCTCTTTTCCTTGAGAAGTACTTTCTTGCCTTGTTGTTCGAGGTGGGCGGTGAATGAAACCCAATCATCGCCCCATCCGTGGATTTCTAGGGACAGAAAGCGGGTGGTTTGGCTAAAGAGATGGACACTCTCTTGCCATTTTTTCCGATCTTTTTCGAAATAGGGGCTTTTAGGATGTGTGGTACGGAGAATATAAGCGGAAAGATCGAGCGCATAAGCGCTGTAGCGCGAGCGCATGAGGGCCAGCGCGCTAGGCGCTTCTTGCCCGTCGTGATAGGGCTTGCAGCAATCGATGTAATTTTTTTTGCTACAGCAGGGACAGAGCATAGGAATGGGTCTCGCTAGTTTGAGGAAGGCGGGTCACGAATACCATTGGGAAAGCTCTATATTTTTTAAAGGTTTGATTTTCCAGTTGTCCTCCCCACGGATACTCTATCTGAACAGAGCCTTTCATACCAGTCAGCGTGAGTGTTGCCTGTCCTCCTAGTTTGCCTAACAAAGTCGGGTTGAGTGGAGTGGCAATCTCTCCTTGTGCGTCTGCAGTCAGTGTCTTTGTCTCTTTTTTGTCTCCAGAGCGGTGGGTGAGGAGAACGGCTTCGCCTGGCTCAAACCCCTTTGCCTCAAGAGCAAAACGGGTGAGCATGGGATGGGTAACAGTCAGAAAAAGGCTCTCTCCGTGCTGCCCTTCTGTTTGCAAGCGATAGGGGAAGAAAGTGGCGACTGCTGAGGTCACATCTTTTTTGCGCACTAATACGTAATCGATTGGTTTGCCGACAAGCACTTTTTCATGCTCTATATGCGGGAGAGTAGCTGCATAGCGCGGTGCTCCCTGGGCTGTTTTGATCTTCAGAGTGCCGTCAGGCAAATTCTCGAATTCATACAGAATGTCCACAGCTCCTGTGATTCCATCCATTGTGGCCAGAAAATAGGTGTCGTGCAGGGAAAGACGATGCCCTTTGAGTACATAGCCGTTTTCGACGGGGATCAGGTGGAGAGAAAATTGATCGGATGGCCGGCTGAGGCTTTCTCGAATGATTTTGAGATGGTGCTCTTTTTCAATTGGCGCCCACCATTTCGTGATGGGTTGCGTCATCGCACAGCCTGTCCCCAGCAAAAATAAAGAGGCGATCCACACTCTCATATTGCAGAGCTAATCAGTTTTAAGACGACGGCGATGGCTGTGGGCATTTTCAGCTGCTTCCAGCCCCAGAGTTTGAAAGCAATATTACACAGGGTCAAGGTGATGAGGGCGGGATACATGATTTCCATGAGAGGGCCTAAGATTTTGGCAATACCGCTGAATTCAAGGGTAGAGACTAGGCAGGCAATGCCCAAGGTGATGACTAAGGAGAGAGAAGGAGAAATTTTATCTTTTACGACCTCTTTGCGGAAGAAATCGGCAAAAAGAGAGGTGAGGACCACGGCTGTGGTCATACAGGCCAAAATCACTGCGGTACACACGATAGGTACAGCGGCTGACCCGAGCGCTTTTTGAGCGATGAATCCGAACATTTCCTGGGGAGGCACTTGGTGCAGCATAGGGGCATACATAGCTCCCAATAGGACAAGGGAAAAATAGATGGCAGCCAAGAGGGAAGCGCCGATGAGGGCCGCTTTAAAGAAGGTAGGCAATCCCTGATTTTTTTCTCGTAAGTGACGAATGATGAAGGCCGAAAAGAAAAATGCAGCCAGGAGGTCCATGGTCTGATACCCCTGCAAGAGTCCCTCTTTGAGACTTCCCCATCCCGAAACGACAGATTCCGTTGGAATCGAATTGCCTTCGATCGCAAACCAGACGATAGCGGCCAAAGATAAGAGGAGTAGGGGGGTCAAAAGGGTTCCCAATATCGGGACAATCCGGTTTTTGCGGATGGCCAAAAAGAAGAGAGCAGCACAGGTCACAATGCTAAAGGCCCACAATGGGGTGTCAGCAAAGATCAGTCGAAAGGCTCCATGGGCGACAGTGATGCAGCGAGCCAAGACTCCAAAGGGTCCCATGAGGGAAAGGGCGATCAGGGGGAACCAAAAGAGAGCTGGCTTACCCAGCCGGCTAAAAAATTCATTCGAATTTCCGTTGAAAAGGAGCATGGCCAAAATGCCGAGAAAGGGGACGACGACTCCTGTCAGTAGGATCCCCAGAGAGGCCAGGCCGAAATGCCCTTCTGCCATTTTTCCCACCAAGATAGGGAAAACTAGGTTCCCAGAGCCAAAGAACATCGAGAACATGGCCAGACCGGTGGAAAGAACAAGTATTTTGTTTTTCATTGCTAATTATACTAGACCGAATAAGCCTAAAATGCAACTTTGAAAATAAAGGAGGTCTCTATGACGCTTGTACTGGCACCTATTGTTTCCCTCATCGCAGGGATCATTATCTTGGTCTATCCTCAAATTTTAAATTACGTGATAGCGATCTATCTCATCCTTATTGGGATATTGGGCTTGATAGGATAGCTTGCCTCAATTTGCCAAGATCGCTTAGAATGTCCCCTCTAAATTTTTTACTAGAGAGGATCTCCTATGGCCCGGTTATGGCTTATCTTCTTTTTGTCTATTTATACTACTGTTCAGGCAGGTCTTTTCGATTGGTTTCACTCCTTGAGTCCGAAGGGAAAGCGAGCGCAAGCGGTCCTGACCGAATTTGAGCCCAAAGTGGAAGAGGCTCTCAAAGAGTACCAAGTCCCCGGCTTGGCTATCGGTGTCATCGTGGACCACGAGCTGGTGTATGCCAAAGGCTTTGGTTATCGCGATCTAGAGAAAAAGCTGCCCATGACAACGGAGACGCTGTTTGGCGTTGGCTCCTGTACCAAAGCATTTACCGCTTTTTTGGCTGGTATGTTTGTGGATGAAGGGAAATTGAGTCGGGATACCCCTGTGTTCACCGTCTTGCACGACTTGCGCCTTTGGAATTACGACGTGACCTACCATCTCACATTTCGCGACGTGCTGACCCACCGCTCTGGACTCCCTCGCCACGATTTTCTGTGGTACAACGCAAACATGGAGCGCAATGAGCTATTGAAAAAACTGCAATATCTCGAACCCGCTTGCCATCTTCGCCAACGCTATCTGTATAACAACTTGATGTATGTAACGGCAGGCATTGCGCTCGAAAAGATCGGGAATCAGAGCTGGGAAGATCTAGTGACGGCAAAAATCTTAAAGCCGCTTGGGATGCAGGCAACGAACTTTTCCATTGAAAAGATGAAGCAGTCACGCGATCACGCGATCCCCTACATTGAAAAGGGAAAAAAAATCGAACCGATGACCATCCGCGATTTTTCCATCATCGGGCCTGCGGGGTCGATGAATTCCAATATCGAAGATCTCGCTCTTTGGCTTCGCCTTCATCTGAACGAAGGGATACTCAACAACCAGAAGTTCCTTCAATCTTCGACGCTGCAGGAAATGCTCATTCCGCAAGTGATCACTGGCGGAACCCCAGAAGTGCAAGATATCTCTTTTTATTCCTATGGCATTGGATGGAACATCAGCTCTTATCGAGGGCGTTATCTCGTCAGCCATGACGGGGGAGTGGATGGATATACCTCTGTCGTCGCTTTCTTTCCGCGAGAAAATGTAGGGATTGTGATCCTTGCCAATAAAAATCTCTCTGTTTTGCCTCGATTCCTCTCTTTCCAGGTGCAAGACCTTGTCCTCGAATTATCCGCTATGGATTGGCTCAAAGAGGGATTAGAGAGCCTCAAAAAAACGAGGGATCTTGCCGATAGTACTCCCGGTGCTGCCGAACCAATGCGCAAAACGGGTACCCAACCTTCCCATTCTCTGAGCGATTTTGTGGGCAAGTATGAGCATCCCGGTTATGGCGTTCTCTCGATTGATCTGGAAAACGGCAAGTTAAAGGCGACCTTAAACGATTTTTCTTATCTTCTCGAACACTGGCATTATGATGTATTTGTGATTGCAGAAGATGTGCAGCAAAAATTGATTTCTCTAGCAGGGACAAAATGTTCTTTTCACACCAACATCAGCGGGGACATTGCAGAAGTCGCGATCCCTTTTGAGTCCAATGTGAAAGAAATTGTGTTCCACAAAAAGCAAGAACCCGCTCTACAAACTCTTGCTTACTTGCGCCAATTTACAGGCCAATATGAGATCTACGGCTATACTGTCGATATCCATATACGCAATGGCACTTTGCATGCCGCCATCCCAGGACAGCCTCTTTATGAACTGGTTCCTACAGCGGAAAATGAATTCAGCGTCAAAGCGAAGACGGGGTATAATGTGCGGTTTGTCTTGGATAGCAATGGCTTGGTATCAGAGGTGCTCCTGATGCAGCCGTACGGCACCTTTTCCGCTAAACCGAAGATTTAGAGGGGAAGAGTTCTTCTCGGAGCCGCTTTTTCCCAATCTTTGGAAAAACGATGGAGGCTATCTTGCGTCGAGGGATGATCATCGACGAGTTCCTTGAGCGTTTTTTCGTGGATCGTGATGGCGTGAGCTCCCAGTGCTGCGCACTCTTCGACCTGCTCTTTGGATTGGAGAGAAGAGACCAGTAATTTTGCTGGGAATCCGTATCTTTCAATCAGCCGTAACATGGCATTGAGGATCTCTGTTCCATTCATATCATCCTCGCACATCCGGGAATAATAGGGAGCGATGTAGGTTGCTCCCGCCAATGCTGCAAACAAGACTTGCGGGACGGCTACCACAGCTGTGGCGATGACGGGGATTTTAGCAGTAGTCACAATACGGATGGCTTGGAGCCCTTCGCCTGTGACTGGCACTTTGACGCGGATCCGATTGGAAAAGCTGTAGAGCGCCTCTGCTTGTTTGACCATGGTCGCTGCATCTGAAGCCGTAACTTGCACGGCCACATGGCCGCTCTGACG
>JACQAR010000060.1 GCA_016194825.1 Chlamydiia bacterium | reverse complement strand
TGACGAATGACAATTACTATCCCAATTCTTCTTTGTACAAACAACACCTCTTTCATGCGAGAGTGCGCGCGGTAGAAAATGGGGTTCCTCTGATTCGCTCCTGTAATGGAGGGGGAAGTGGGGTCATCGATAGTCTGGGAAGGGTTCTAAAAGGGGGGATATCAAAGGAAATAGGAGTCATTACGTGTCAATTTCCTTTTCATAATTATAACACTATTTTTTCATATTATGGACAAAGGGGTGTGGTAAAGAGCTGCTTTGTTATTCTATTTTTCTATTTGTGTGGATTGTTGAGAGATTTGCTTGAAGCAAATAAGGGAATTCGAGTACTTTCATTGGGTTCTAAAAAGTGACGAGGGGTGTTTTTTGTCTTCTTTGTGCAGATCACAGGCAACATGGGATTTAGCTCGAGTCGATGTGACTACGGGCCCGCAACATACTCTTTGCAGACCCGTTTCTGCACAGGGGATCGGATTGTTCACGGGAGAAACAGTCTCTTTGACACTTTTGCCAGCTCCAGCAGGTCATGGGATTGTTTTTGAGAGAGTCGATCTACCGGGCTCTTTGCGCATCGCAGCTGTTTGTGATTCTGTGCGAGCAACCCCCCTATGTACAGTGCTGGGCGCAGGCGATGTGCGCGTCCAGACAGTGGAGCATCTTCTTGCTGCTTTGCGCGCCTATGACCTTGACAATGTGCTCATTCAAATGACTGGGAGTGAGGTGCCTATATTTGATGGGAGTTCTAAAGCTTTTATCTCTTTAATCGAACAAGCGGGAGTGCAAGAGATGGAAGAGGAGATAGAAACCCTTTCTTTGAAAGAACCACTGTACTGGTCGGAAGGGAACGTGCATCTCATCGCACTGCCGGCAAATGAGTATAAGATTAGCTACACCCTGCACTACCCCCACTGTCCTGTCATCGGTTCCCAGTTTTACTCGTTCTCTGTGACAAAAGACAGATTTGTTCAGGAGATTGCACCTTGTCGCACGTTTTCTATTTATGAAGAAATTGCTCCTATGATAGAGAAAGGACTCATTAAAGGTGGGTGTTTAGATAGCGCTGTGTTGGTCAAGGAAGGGGTCATTGCGAATCCGGAAGGACTCCGTTTTCAAGATGAAATGGCTCGCCATAAGGTGCTTGATTTGATTGGAGACTGTTCTCTATTGCCGAAGTTTGTAGCGCATATAGTGGCCGTCTGCTCAGGGCATACCTCTAATCATCAATTTGGAAAAAAGTTTTTGAACTATGTCAAAGGGGAGTGCTAGTCAATGAGTAACGCAACTTCTACTTCTCCAATTGTCATCTGCATGAAAGAAATTCTAGACATCCTGCCTCACCGCTATCCATTTTTGCTCGTGGATCGGATCATTTACTTGAATCTCGAAGAAAATCTGATCATTGGGCAGAAGAATGTCACAGTGAATGAACAATTTTTCCAAGGACATTTTCCTGGCGTTCCGATTATGCCTGGAGTATTGATTTTAGAGGCTCTTGCGCAAGCGGGTGGTGTTTTGGTGCATAAAAAATGTCATACGAAAAAAATCGCAGTTCTTTTGAATATCAAGAATGCAAAATTTAGAAAGCCCGTGATTCCTGGAGATGTGTTAATGCTACACGCTACCGGCCTGTATATGAGCAATAAAGGGGGACGTGTGATGGCAAAAGCTATAGTAAATGATCAGATTGCCGTAGAGGCGGAGATCGGATTTGCTTTAGTAGATAAAGAGCAACTTTAAGTGAAGCGAAGGCTCACAAACTATTCAAGATTTGGATTATCATGACGCAGTCAACTATTCATCCCCTAGCAGTTGTAGACCCGGAAGCCAAGATTGGCAACAATGTCACAATTGAAGCGTATGCAATCATTAAGAAGAATGTCACGCTTGAAGACAATGTGGTCATTAAATCTCACGCCTATATTGATGGATGCACAACCATTGGATCTGGTACCGTAATATGGCCGTTTGCTAGTGTAGGGACAAAGACGCAAGACTTGAAGTTCCAGGGAGAGACCACCTATGTCATCATTGGAAAGAATTGTGAGATTCGGGAGTTTGTTACGATCAACTCTTCTTGTCACGAAGGGTCTGCCGTACGCGTTGGCGATCAGTGTTTGATTATGGCGTATTGTCATGTGGCGCACAATTGCGTTATCGGCAATCGAGTCATCATGGCAAACAATGCGATGTTGGCAGGGCATGTGACCGTAGAGGATTTTGCTCACGACGTGCCTCCCTATACGTTGGGAGCGGGCGCGCCTTATAAGCTCGGGGGCCTAAATCTAGTCGGGTTAAAACGGCATGGGTTTCCTTTGGAAGTGAGAAGGAAGCTTGCGAGAGCCTTTAAGTTAACCTATCGATCGGGGTTGCGCATGGCCAATGCTCTTGAGCAGATTGAAAATGAGATGGAAATCGATGAGCATCTGCAGCACTGGCTTAATTTTTGCAAGCAGTCCAAGCGAGGGTTGATTGGTTTTCATGAGCCGGTAACTTCCCAAGCTCTTCAAGGAGAAGAGTTCGAAGAGTTAGAAGAGCTCCTTACTGAGAAAGTATAGATTCTTTCATGCGCATTGTCTTTCTAGGAACTTCTTCTTTTGCAGCGTACATCCTAAAAGATCTTCTTACCAATCGACAAGAACAAGTTGTGGCTATTATTACAAGGCCCGATCGTCCGCAGGGGCGCAAGCTTCAAATTTCGCATTCTCCTGTCAAAGAGTCTGCTCTTGCCATTTGTCCCGAAATCCCCTTGATGCAGCCAGAAAAAGCT